>CALFTM010000045.1 GCA_937916355.1 uncultured Bacteroidales bacterium | reverse complement strand
ATCACTCCACATAATTCCAAAATACATCTTTGTTTACGATGTTGTACGCTGCCTCAGGGTAGGCGTTGGCGAATGCTTTTGGTATCATTCCGTCAGTCTAACTGAATGAATTTAGTTAATTTTTGTAAACAAAATAATATAAAATCTTGGTTTTTAATTATTTAAGTTTTTTTTAATCTTTATTTAAGGCTCTACTATAACTTTTATGCCATTTACTATGTAAACTCCGGCTTCCAAGCTTATAGCCTCAGCACATCCTCCTCTTAGCGAAAAATGATGTAAAACCCTTCCTTGCACATCTGTCAAACAAATGGTTTGTGATATGTCGCTATGTATGGTTATACCGTCCTCTATATTGTATATTCTAAGAGTTGAATCATTGCTTTTGATTTTGTCGCAAGTCGTAGTCTCCGTTTCTACCTGTTTATACCCTTTGGCTTCTATCCACTTCTGATAGCTGCCGTCCGACTCGTCGCTAATGGCTTGGTATTTATGCTTTTTAGAGTCGAAACAGAATGCGAACTGACATGCCGGCAACTTCTCAGCCTTGTTTAAACCTACAATTCCGTTTGAGGTTGGTGATGCGCTATAATTGGTAATCGATTCATTTTCGTTGCTGCGAGGGTAAAAGTAGTAGTATCCGTCAGATGTGTTGGATGAGACAATTTTCCATTGTTGCGCATAACCGCCGACAGAGTCTGCCAAGGTCAGTTTTCCGTCAGTTCCGTCCAAAACTTTTCCGCTCGCAACATCCGTTAGGACATAATAACCATCTGCTGTTGTGATTCTGAAAGAGAGATTGATGTTTTCGTCATCTTCTGCTAATAGCAATTTTTCATCTTTCAATGAGAGAATCTTGTTGGCGTTTTTAGAGAGCAGAAGATACTCTTTCCCTTCTTCAAAATTTTCTACTCTGCGATATCGGTTCAGTTTGTCGAAAAGACTTAAATCCCACTCTGAGTAGAAGCGAATGATAGGGTATCCTGTGCGCATATCTATAGGCAGCCAAATGTGCCAAGACTCTCCAACGTTTGCATCGTTAAAATAGTCGCCGCCCTTCCAACGGTCGCCCATGTAGATGTAGGCGTCGTATTTGTTCGGCACTTTAAAGACAAAGTTGCTTTGCGAGCAGTAAGTGGTTTTGTTGTTAGCGTCCACGCATGGATTTCCACTATCTTCCCAGCCCGACAGCGGCATTTGCGAGTAGGAACTATGCGCTGGATTGGGATCCCAGCCTGTACAGCCTGATGAGATGGCTACAAATCGTTTGTGATACTTGAAAATGGCTGGTGCCTCATATTGTTTTTTGACAAATATCCTTTCCCATGTATTGGTCAACTCTAAATAATCGTCTCGCAACAGAGTTCCGTGCATTGTCATGTTCTCTTCTGCAGAACCAAAGTGGTACGCCACATTGTAGTCGGGGTCGAACATTAAAGTCTGGTCGCGAGAGCCGGAGGGTTGCTCATCACCTCTCGGACGTTGAGTTTTGACAAAATTATATGGACCTGTGATTTTGTCTGCCCAAAGAATAGCGACTCTTGATGCTGCATAGCCCGAACCATTCTCCCAATGCACCCACATCACATACTTTCCTGTGTTGGGACAATACATCACTTTGGGACGCTCTAAGGTGCGACCGTAATTCATGTCTTGATAGTCGCTTCTTAATGGCTCTTCAGGACATTCCCATGCCATACATTCAAATTTCCAATTATACATATCTTTTGATGTATAACAGCCTATTCCGTTGCTTTTTACAGGTGATGGGCGATAATTTTCTCCAAACCAATAATACGTGCCGTCTTCGTACAGTACACAACCTCCATGCACGTTGATGTGCTTTCCTCCTTCGTCATACCAATTCATTCCTAATCGTAGCGCAGAACTACCATTCCTGAAATTTGTATATGGTTGATTAGAGGGCGCATCCACCCGTATCAAGTGCCAATAGTGCTTTCCGTCATTGCCACTTTTGTCGCTATAAACACCTTTGCCGTCCGATGTTCCGTCTGTTCCGATAAATTGATTGTCTTCCGCCACTTGAAAACGGACATACAAATCTTCGTTGGGCGCGTAGGCTATTTTAAATCGTGCTGTGCTGGAATTAGGTGCCTGCATAAAGGCTACACTGTACTCTCCTGATGAGGTCAGATAGGTGCCGGACTGCACATTTTTTATGCTATACGTTCCATTAGAAGCCTCTTCGAACACAAATTGTTGTGCGGTGGAATTGTCTCGGTTTTTTATCTGAACGGAGTTGTTGACGTTGGCCAAGAAACGATTGCTTGCGTGCATGATGTAATATTTTTCTCCGACAACGAAAGGCAAATTGCGTTGAGAGATATAGTCGTTTGTTGCACTTGTCAAAATTTGAGTGGCCTCGATGACATCTGATTGAGTAATAGGGGTTTGAAGGATGGATTGTGCTTCTGAAATTGCCTTCTGAAGATTGTCTCGCGCCTCAGTAGAAAATTCGCCCTCCTTGTTGCCCTCTTTTGTTTGCGACAATTTTTGTTCGGCTCTTTCGATGGCGTTCTCTAATCCATCTGTGATGATTTCGTTGTTTGATGCTTCCCTCAAATACCAAAAGTGCAAGGTCTCTTTTCCGTTTTTGTCTGAATATAAAGAGCTACCGTTATCTGTTGCGTCTGTTCCTAAATATAGATTATTGTCTGCGCATTTAAGTTTGATATATTCTCCTCCGCAACTTTCGATGGCAAACTTGGCTACATTGCCGGTGGAGGTGGAAAATTCGGTGTCCCAAGTTCCTGTTTTTGCAATGTTTCTGCCGGTTGACTGATTTTTGATGAGGTAATAAGAGCCGGACTGCACAAACTGGAAAGTCTGCGCCAGACCTGCATCAAAGTTTGCCAACTTTGGAGAACCGGACGTTGCCGAAACCACCATTCCGCTTGAGTGGAATAGGTAATATTTTAGATTTACATCCACCGGATAAGCGGTGATAAAATTGCAAGATAGGATAAGTAGTGCAATAATTTTGGCTTTGATACTGAATGTGTTTCTCATTTCCTTTTGGTTATTTTAATATATTGGGCAAATCTACAAATTAAGCATGAAAAAACATTGTATTTTATGTAAAATTGTGTTTTTCAATGAGAAACAATGTAATTATTGTATCGTCACTTTTTTTGATTATTACCTATTGCATTACGTTTACTTGTTGTCTTGTATAAATGTGACATAAAATTTTTCAAAGTCATTTTTTATCTCATCACGTACTCTGCGAAATTCGCTCATGATAAAATCGTCGCTTCCTACGGCATCAGAAGGGTCGTCAAAACCGATGTGCAGACGCTTTCCAACCTTCCCGCTGAACATCGGGCAGGTTTCGTTGGCATTTCCGCAAACAGTAATTACATAGTCCCATTCTTCATTTAGATAGCCTTCCACATTTTTAGGAGTGTGAGAAGAGAGGTCGATACCAGCCTCTCTCATTACCTCCACAGCTTTAGCGTTTACCCTTGCCGCCGGTTTGGTGCCTGCCGAACATACCGTCAAACTATCGTCAAACGACTGCAAGAAACCATGAGCCATTTGGCTACGGCAACTATTCCCTGTACATAAAATCAACACTTTCATAAAATCCAATTAAATAAATATCCTGATATAATAATTAATAACGTAACAACACCGAAAAATATTCCGATCAATCGCCAAGTCATCACTTTTTTTAACATGGTAGCCTCCGGAATGGAGAGTCCGATGACAGCCATCATAATTAAAATATGTCTCAGAACATGCTGCTGTGGTATGAATTTTGACACGCAATCACGGATTTTTAAACTTGTTGGAAATTTTATGAACGGAGTCGTTGCAAGAGATTCGAATGATATTTTTGATGTTTTCTTTCTCAATTTGCCGATTGCTTGAGCGAAAAGTGTTACATTTGCCATAAGGAGGTTGATTGATGGGGAATGTTGCTAAACTTAGTGTTCAACGTCCTTTTCATTTTTTCTCTTAGTGTATTGAATTTGATATAAACTTTTTGATTTTGAATATGAAAAATATAATTACATCATTGCTATTTTTAGGGTTGACAGTAAACGTTTCCGCACAGTCGATGAAAGAGTCGCTGTTCAACATGGTGTCAAGATGTTATCAAACATGGAAATCAGAGGGTGAAGGGACAAAAATTGTTAAAAATAGAGAAGAAAATGAATACGGGAGCATTGAATATGACATACCCAACGGCTATGTGCGGACTTCGGGTGGTTGGCCCACCTGCGGTTGTGGGTGTGAAGCGAAGGCTGCGGCATTCAAAGATGCTAAAGGCAAATACACCTATGTCAAATATGAAGAATGGAATTGTAATGATTACGGTGTCTCTGCAGCAAGCAGAAAGTTGGAGGATATCTTACCAGAAGGATTTGGCATCGAGACCTTTGTTGGTTTCCCCATCGAAAGTTCGGGCAAATACTCTTTTCAAGTTAAGTTCGTCATCCCAATGTGGGGGACGGAGATGGATGTGAATCTCAGTGTGCTTCCTTTCGGGTCTGTTCCAAACAATATCAACGGACTAACATTTGAGACAACCTCCCAAATTAATAGTACGCCAGCATTGAATTGCGTTCGATCAATAAGTTATGATAAAAAAATTGACAACAGCACGTACCTTCTGTTGGCGGAAAGAAAATACGACAAAATTCCGGCTGACCAAAAAGAAATCATCGACAAAGAACTTTCAGAATACGAAGTGTCAAAACATGATCTTTGCATGTGCATGATGGATTTGAAGGAGATGTACGACATATACGAGTTGATGGAGTGTCACAGTGTTAGATTGAAATGGAACAGGGAAACTGCCCGATTTGAAATAAAATCAAAAGGAGGTAAAGCTCCCTCTTGCACATTCGAGGATTTTATAAAAAAAGTTGCAGAGTTTGCCGAAATGAGATGTTGATTAGAGAATAACTTGGTGTAAAGGATGTGTTTTTGATTTAAATTAACAATCATCAATTTTCCCGTAGAGATAACACAATGGTAAGTTCCTTAATTTGTTTGAAAGGTCTCCATTTTGAGGGAGAAAAAAAGGTTGGGTTCACATCGAGAACCCAACCCCATAATGTAACCAACTTCTATTTTTTCAAAACTTTTTCGACTTGGTGTTTTCCTCCGCTTTCGACCTGAAGAAGATAAGTCCCCGGAGCGAGGTATGACATGTCGATTTCGGAACTTCCTTTTGCGAACAAATTTTGACTCACAATCGTACCATTCAAATCAAATATCTTCACTTCAAAATCTGCAAGATCATATTTGATTGTAAGGTAGTCAGAAACTAATTTTGGATAAATCTGAACACCCTCGAGTTCGGAGAGAATCTCTTTATGACTTGACATCTTTGCCTTTACACACTGTTCAAGACTTGCCTCATCGTTTACATAATCAGCATTTTCCGCAATACACTCTTTTCTATATGCGCATACGATAATAGCCGCGGTGTCATTTTGGGAAACTAAATTTGGATTTTCTACGATACACTCCTTTCTATAAGCACATCTGATGAGACCAATGGTGTCATTTTCAGAAATGAAATTCGGATTTTCCGAGATGCACTCTCCCATATAATCGAAATACGCATCCTCTTTTTTCATGTTTTTATCTTTTTTTATAGCTCCATAGACCAACAACACCGAGTCTTTTTGGGTTAAATTGGTATCAGACAATGCCCATTTAATGAGTCGACCTGATTCGGAAACATCATTCCATCTTTTTTCAGTGCAGCTACCGGGTTTCAACAATGCGGAAGCTTCCTTTTTTTCAGAGAAATTCCAATTGATCCAACTGATGTTGTTGTCGTTCATCCATTCAAACCATTCGATTGTGCTGCTGTAATCAATATTTCCATTGCCGTTAGAAGTACAAGTGCCAAATTCCGAAACGATAATCGGGCAATCAAGGCTCAAAGCGTAATCCCCTTTTTGTCTTAACTCCTCTTTATCGCTTGCCGCATAATAATGCAAAGAATAGATGGCATTTGGATAATCCAACTGACTGATTGCTGCATCATCCACACGCTTGCTCCAAATTGGTGTTCCTACGATGATGATAGAGTTAGGGTCATTCTTGACGATGACATCAATCATCTCTTGAGCATAGTGCTTGACTCTCGCCCAGCTATCTTCTTGTGGCTCGTTGCATATTTCATAAATCACGTGTGCCTTGCCAGCGTGCTTTTTAGACATATACTCAAAAAACTCCTTTGCCTCTTCGTAAGCAAACATCGGGTCACTTGTACCTTCGTTGAGCGTGTGCCAGTCGATGATACAATAAATTCCTTTTTGTGCGCACATATCCACCATTTCATCTATGAATGCCCTTCGTTCCTCTGCATTCTTTTTGATGTACAATTCCGTGTAGGATGCAATACGCAAAACATTGATACCCCAATCATCCACCAGTGCGTCTAATGCGCTTTCATTATAACATGGGCTAACAGAGTCGGTGAAGAAAAATATGTCATGAGTACTGATTCCACGAAGTGTGACGTTTTCTCCATTGACATCTACGATGTTTTTGCCAGACACTTGAAGCTTCCCGTGATTTGCCACAGGAGAGTTTTGTGGATAGCCATCGGTCGGATATTTTTTAGGGTCAAATGGCTCATATTTCTTTTCTCCTCCCTCATATTCATATTTGACATACCAACCACTGTAGTAATTTTTATCACCATAACGAAAATGGAGTGTCAAATTACCGTTGTGGTCATACACATAGTCGTTTACAGATGCCGCTTTATTGAGGTCTGAACCATAAGCTGCTTCCCTTATTAACCGACCCAAAGAATCATACTCATATATAATCGTTTTTGTTGGAGGTTCCTCATAAGTTTGATATTCCTCATTCCAAATACTTGTTGTTTTTTTAGTTAAAAGACCTTTTTCATTGTAGGTGTAGTCGTTTAAGTCTTGAAGAACAAGCTCTTTTGTTTCTCTATTTCCAAAGAAATATTTTTGTTGTATTAACTGTTTCTTCTCGTTGTATGTGTAAATTGTTCTGGAAGACAGATAAAATTCATTTGAGTCTGACAAATAATCCTCATTATATCCTTTTGTTTCAACACACAAATTGTTTTCATCATAGTAATATTGGAAATAAAAAGAAGTATAATCGCGAAAAATCAGATTCCCATTTTTATCGTACATCAAACATTTTTGAAAAGAGTTTTCATCGGTGTTAGAAAAAATAATTGTATCGTTTCTTTCCGTTTTAACAAACCCCTTCATATATATTAATTTACCGTTTTCATACAAAGATAGTGTATCGGAGTCTTCAAGCGTAATTTCTTTTATTACATTACCTTCTGTATCATATGTTCTTTCTTGTTTTGTTGTTATGAAATCTATCATTTCGTAATCTATCATTTTTTGCAAAAATGTAGTCCATCCCAAATCTCTATTTTCACTAAAAACCCATGTCTCTTTACTCTCTCCAGCTTTTAACAAAGAGACACTATTTTCTTCTGGATTTCGAGTAATTTGACAACTCTGCAAATAAGTAAAGTCATAAAAAGGTACAGAACTTCTGTAATTATAGTTTTCCCAGAGTCCGTCCCATTCACTATAAACACTCACCTTAGTTAATGCACTTGTTGTGTCGTCAACCCATGGCTTGAGATTGTCCAACGGGTTTGGCACTACAGGTTCTTGTGGGTATGCAGAATATCCCATTCCGCACAGCACTGCTGTAAATAACATTTTTTTTAATTTCATGGTAATAAGTTTTAATTAAAATTCGTTCAAATCAATAAGTCGAAAGAGATAGGAAACATATAAAAATTCTCTTCGATTTTCAAACATTATCATCTCGTCAATATCATGAGAACCAAAATCTTTTGGACGAGAAACAATCATCGCCGACAAATATATGTTTTTTTTATAATAAATTATATGCAAATTCAAATTTTTGTTAAATTTTGTTACTTTCTTCGTTTGTTTTTTCTTTTTATTGTAAAAAGATGTGATGATATGATAAAAAAAAGCGGTTGGAAATTTTCTCTCCAACCGCTTTTTTGAATTTCTTAAAACTTATCCTCTATTCCTCATTTCCTATTTCAGACGGCTCTTTTTCCGTCGTCTGTTCTAACGCCTGTTCTTTGGCGATTTTCTGATAGAAGAAGGAGGCGACAAGCAACAACACTCCCATTGCCACAAATACAATCGCTTTGGCGAAAGTGCTGAGGTGGCTCAAGTCGATAAAGAATATCTTCAACAACGTAATTGCAAAGATGACGATACCTGTAATGCGTAGATGTTTGATGTTTTTGAATAGTCCGTAATAGACAAGGAAGAGTGAAACGATACCCCAATAGATGCTCATGGCAATCTTATATGAACTCTCCATTCCTATTTGAGTCATTACCCAATAAATCTCACAGCTTCCTACCACCAAGACTACAATAGTTGCAAATATGTCATAGATTTCAAAAGGAATCTTGTTCTCTATTTTCTTTAGGGTAAGTAAAACGTATGTGGCGGCAAGTATAAAACCTAACATCATGTATTTCCAAAATAGGTCGGCAAAACTCATGTCAGTATGCAGATGCTCCATGATGACACCATAGAACAACATTGCACTTCCTTTAATGGCAAGGAAATAAAAGATTGTCGTCGCAATGCCTAATTGTGGAATATTTAATTTTTTAGGTATTAAAGCCCATACGCCGAAATAGAGCAGAGAGTAACAAACCATAGCCTCCATTCTGTAATTTTCCAAAAATGGCAATTCTTCCATCAGTTTCAGCAATGTAATGTACAAAGCAAAGATGAAAACCAAAGGAATTACCCATCCGATTGCCTCTTTTTTATCTTTTTTCATAAGTGCGAAAATCATAAATGCCAAACTTCCGCAGAACAAGAGGTTTGAGACGTGTAGTTCTGTTTTATTTGAACTAAAAATCAGTATAACAAAGGCAATGATGATTGGGAGGTTAAGAATCTTTTTGTACACATCAACACCAGTGTGTATGAAAACGTATAGTAATGCCAATCCCACCATCGTTTGTGATATTATCTCATTTGCTGCTATACCACTGTCAAAGATGGTGATTTTAGCAGATAGTACAAGGGTGGAAATGATGAAAAAGAGTCCCCAGACATACCTTAGTATGGTAGGGTCTTTAAACATAGAGTCCTCGTCATTTAGAACTTCACGTTGTGGTTCTTTTTCCCATTGATGGATAATGAAAAGGATTGCGCAAATGATTGAACCTGAAGCGATAATAAGGTAAAGCCAAGGTTTTACAAAAGCAAAGCCTTCATGAATGTCAACCTCTTTCAGCAAAAACAATCGAGTCAGTGCAAAATAGAGGGATATGAAAATAACGACAAAAGAACAGTTTTTTAAGGAAATGTCGTTTTTAGTACTTCCTGCCCTGAACAAGACCGCAGATTCTATCGCCCATACAACAATATACCATGGTGATTCGAGATGCACCAATGCGGCTAAGGTGATGATGGTAATGATAGTGTATTTTAATATTTTAGACCATATTTTTGTATAGTCGTTCTCTTTTTCATTCTCCGCGGCTACAGGGTAACGTGCGTCTACGAACATCATTACTCCTCCTAAAATAATTGTCATCAGTGTGGTGAACCAAGGAATGGCGGCTTTTTCTGTTCCGATGATCGACTGGGCATCCCAAAGAGACCTCCACTCCGAGAACATCTCAGCCAAAAAGTTTAGCGGAGCGAAGTTAGTTCCATTCGGATTTCCCCAATCCGCCAACAAACTGACGACCGCCAGCAATAGGATCGGGTAGGACATGCGCTCGTAGAAGTATTGCTTCTTGATTCGTCCCAACACAAAAAGTAGCGTCATCTCCAACATCCAGAAGAGTGTGATCCAGTGTCCGGTGAAACAGATCGCTACTGCGATGGTTACAAAAATGAATCCTACACCAATGATGAGCAGGCGTACGTTTTCATCCACCAACCTCTTCTTGAAGAGAAGGAAGGCGACAATAAAATGTACGATGGCATTAAACAAAGCAAACAGTTCTATATAGGAAGCCATGCTGGATTCGTTTTTCATCAGGTTATACCCCAATCCGAAAAAGAAAAATGAATTGGCTAAAATGTAGGTGATGTCGAAATGTTTGAAGAACTGACACTTAAACACTTTATACAGTATAAATGCCGCATAAAATGTGAGGAAATAGATGAGCATGAACATCAGCATCCTCCACGCTTGGGCGGTTGAGGTGATTTCAGTTTCTCTATAGGAAAATGCCAAAATGCTCCATGATGCGAAGAATGCCAATGCAAGTACGATTTTCCAATATTTTTTAGAGGAGATAATCAACACACCAATATTGATGATGGCAATGTAGGCGAGTAGCACCTCGACATTCCCGCTACCCGAACTTAAAAGGAAGGGGACGATGTATGCTCCGATCTGCCCTAATATAGCGATGACCTCTCTGTCATATTTCCAAGCAGAATGAATGGTGTAGGCTGTGATGACAACCATTAAGGCAAATGCCAACGGCATCGGAATGAGCGCATAGAAATCATACGCAAAGTAAACCATGAAGTAGAGTATCGCCATAGAACCACTGGTCAACACAGCACTGAATTTTTCATAATTTTTTCTGAGTTTGATGGCAAACCCTTGTAACCCTAAACCAATCAACGTTCCGATGATAATCCTTGCGGCAGGACTTATCAGTTGATTGTCAATCGCATATTTTCCACCAATGGCGACACCCACCATGATAATCAAAATACCAATTTTGCTGATGAGGTTCTCTCCGATGAATTTCTCCCAGTCCTTTTTCACTTCATCCAACATAGTAGGACCTTTCTTCTCTTCTTCGGTGTTTGTGCTCTTTGCGAAGATAGTTTCCTCTTTTGGATTTGTTTTTTCTTCGCATTTTGTATTGTTCTGAATATCTGATGGTTGAATTTCGGTTTTTGCAGAATCTTCAGGTGAGGTTATCTTCTCTTGCGGAACGCTTTCTGATACGACCGATTCCTCTTTGGATTCAATGGTTTCGGTACATTCGTTTGGTGTCGCATTTAGTTCGTTAGGAACAATTTCTATCGTTGATTCAAGAGCTTGCTCCTCTGTTGCCACTTCGTTCTCATCAGATTGAAGTTTCAAGCTTTCAATCTGCTTTTGTAAGTCATCACTTCGTTTTATGAAATTATTCTGATATTCTACAAGTTCAGATAAGACTTGTATGTTTTTATTTAGAGAGTCTAAAATAGCTTTGTGTTCTTCTTTTAAGGAACATAACTCTTTTTCGATTTCAGCTATTTGATTTCTATCATTTCCCATAAATGCCACTACTTAATTGAGGTTCTATTAATTTTTTGTATTAGCGAGTGGTCTGAACCTCATTACGACTACTGCTAAAATGTTTTAATTTCACAAAGGTAGTGTTTTTCTTTTGATAAAAACAACCTTTTTTTGATTTATAAGTCAGTTTTGTTCTATGGGGGGGGTAAAATATTGATAATTATCTGCTTGTGTATTTAGAACTCAAGAAGATTTTTATCTCTTTGTCGTGTCTGCTTCTGTCGTATTGATAGTAAATTCGGTATGTGCGTTTGTAGGTAGAGGCAGTTTAGAATGGGTAACCGATAGCAAAATGGAGTGCGCAGAATTTCCATGCTGGATGTGCGATGACCCAAGCGTCCGACCCTTTATATAGCGGATTGTAGATTTGCATACCTGCGTCAAGTCGGATGATGATGAATTTGAAGTTAGGTCGTAGTCCGACGCCCCAAGACCATCCCAGCTCTTTGAAGAAGGTGTTAAATGCAAAACCTCCGTTTTGTTGTTGTTCGTAGTTTTTGATTGTCCAGACATTCCCTGCATCAAGAAAGGCGGCAACTTCCAAAAAGGAGTTGGTTTGTTGTCTGTATTCAAAATTGAGTACCAATTTCACGTCTCCGGTTTGAGTGATAAAGTTTCCATTCTCTTCCGAGTTGAACCTTCCGGGTCCGAGACTCCTTGTTTTCCAACCTCGTACGGTGTTGGCTCCTCCTGCAAAAAATCTCTGTTCGTAGGGCATGATGTTAGAGTTGCCGAATGGGATTGCGACACCTAATCCGAGATGTGCGATGAGATTCGTTTTTTCAGAGACGAAGAACGTTTTAGATATATCCAGCGAAGTTTTGATGTATTGGGCATAGGGAGTCCCTAAAATTTTGTAGACACCCTCTTCTTTTTTTACGTTTGGAAGTATTGCACAAAAGAGTGTTGGCATAGTACCAGCCATGTCGAAACTTGCGTGGATGTTCCATCCTTTTTTCCTGCGGAATAGTGTGTAAGTGTCGCTATTGTAGGTGATAGAATAGGTTGTTCGGGTGATGAATTGGTCTTTGTAACTCTCTTTTAGTAATTCGTTGCCGCTTTGGTCGAGATATTTCTGAAACCAAGAGGATGTCCATGGCGAAACTACATAGTTGATGTTGTATAGGTTGAGAGAATGGAAAAGTCTTCTGTAGTTTGTATACCAACTATATTTCCAGTCTAAACTGAGGAAACTTCGGTTGTATTCAGGTCTTTTCCTCCAGTTGGCAGAAAATGCAAAGGAGGTGGATGCTCCAATCTGTTTTTTTATTTTTTCAGGAAGTGCGAACATGAGGATTCTCGGTATATTTAGAGATAGTTCGCCTCCGTATTCGTAATAATTGTCCGTTTTCACATCATACTGGGTATTTCCGTTGATATGTTCAAATGCTCCGTTCAGTTTGATGTTGAATATTTCAGAGCCGTGGAAGAGGTTCTTTTGCTGAAAGGAGACATAAGCTGCCATTCCGAGATCTCCTGCGGAGTTGGTTCCGTCTATTCCGAAACGGAAATTGTAGAGGTTGGCAGGCTTCAATGTTATTTTGGCATCTAATAGGGCAGAGTCCTTTTCGTCGGGTATGATTTCTATTCCGACCTGACTCACAGCCCCAAGAGAACTGAACGAACTGTAGGTGTAGTCAACAATGTGGTTGTTGAAATATCTGTTCGGACGTATGAAGACGTAGTAGGGTAGGATTTCTGGACGAAGGAAATACTTTTCTTTGCTGATGATGGTGATGTTGCCCGATTGTACTGTGTCATATTTCTCTTCTTGGTTCAAAACTCTCCCCCTTCTATTGTTTTGATTCTCGATACCGTTATAGATGGTGACATTTCTGAATTTATATCGTCTAAGGGCAGGGTCGAGAGCCAGAGAGTCGCTTGTTTTGATTTGGGGGCGGTACATGAGAGAGACATTCACTTTATGGTTTCCAACCGATGTGTCGGCCAGAAAATAGAAGTTTTCTTTGCTAAGCCTATAGTAGCCCATGTTGGTGAAATTCTCTGTGAGTTGAGCGGAAATGTCATTAAAGACGGAGGCGTTGAATGGAGCTCCCTCTTTGATGTTCAGCAGATTTCTCATTTGTTTAGTCTTCAATAACGTTTTCATCTCCTCCGGTTCTATTTCCGTATTGAACTGGTTGATGGTGTAAAGCTCGTTAGGACGCACACAGTAGGTGAGAGCCAACTTTTTGGGTAGAGTGTCTATACAATGGAATGTTTCGGCGTTCAGGTATCCGAGGTTTTGCATCTGTTTGGTGATCTGAGACTCCGATTTCTCTGTTAGGTATTCATCGAAAATCACGGGTTCTTCTCCAATCTTCCGCAGAAACCGGTTGATCTTTTTTGAGGTGTCTTTGCCCGACAGTGAGTAGAGGTGCAGTCCAGCCTTAGAAATGAATAGCCAGTCTTTGTTGGGAGATTGCCGCAGGTATTCCGTGAGTTTGTCGGGAGATACTTTTTTGTCTTCCACTTGAATCTCCACGTCGTCGAGAAGATATTCCCCTTCCTCCACATATTTTGTGGTAGAACAAGCCAATAGGGTGGTGCAGCAAAAAAACAGAACCCCGATTTTTGAAAACGAGAATCCGCACACGTTTCTTCCCTGCAATATTTGTTGAAGAGAGAGGAAACCCTTAGAGAAGGTGGCTATGCTGATTTTTCTTGTGATGCTCATTTCTTTTCTTCGATTTTGTTTGCAGATTCTTCTTTCCTCTCAATTGGGGAGGTTCTGAGAGTGTCGGAGGTGTTTGATGGATATTCACCTTTTTCGATGGCTTCTCTTTTCTTCTTAAACTCCTCTCTGATTTTAAACAAACCTTTCAACTCTTTTGATTCCCTTACAAAGGAGAACCCCAACCCTTGCGTGTTGTTGGATGTTCTGTAAAAATCGTTGTTGGTGTGGTTGTAAGCTTTAATACGGAACATTCCGGTTTTGCCGATGAGGTATTCTGCGTCGAAATCGCTTAGGAAAGTTGCGTCTTGATTGGCAGAGTTCCCTTGTGTTTGGACTCCAAGGTTGGTACTGAGAAGTAGTTTGTCATTCGCTAATTTGGTGGAGACAGAAACACCCACTTCCATATCTGACAAGTCTTCTTTTGAGGAGTTTATGTCCGTTCCGATTGTTACTTTATCTCCCAACACATTACCCAACACATTGTTTAGGGTGGAAGAGAGTGACGAGGAGGCAAAGGACATTGCGGCATCCGATTGAACTTGCCCAGAAGGGTCGTTGAACATTCCGACACCGATAAGGTAGGCAAATTGTTTGATTTTTATATTGTCTGTGTTGATGATGCTGGCGACTGATTGTTGTAGGTCTTCAGTGGCTTTGGGTAATGAGACATCATAGGCGAGTTCCATGTTTTGCAAGTTTCCTGTTGCGGTCAGGTCGCAGCTGACTGGAACTCTTGTAGAGCCTGATGTGATGGAGGAGAACGAGTTGCTCAGTGTGGTAAGGTCTGCCGTCAGAAGGTAGCTGGCTGTTGCGTTGAACCTCAGGTTCATTGGGTCTCCAATAAAATCGACATAGCTTCCCTCTTTCAAGGAGAATTTTTTTGTGGGTAATCCTGAAATTTTTAGTTTAAGAAAACCATCGTTGACAGTGAAGCGGTTGTAAAGTGCCAACTTGTGGTTATCATATATGATTTGAAGATTTCCATTTCCTCGAATCATCGCCCCATCTGCGATGTTGACGTGAAAAGAGGCTTGGTCGGTCAGCCCTAATTTCAGGTTGGCATATATATCGAATTTTTCTTCATTGTTGTTCTCTTGCAAAGAGTCGTTAGTCTCTATTTCTACGTGTTTGTTCGGGGTGACATATACGATATTGTCGTAAGTGTTGGCCTCTGTGAAGGTTTCCGGCAGATTGATATGTACAGAGGTGTTTTCTGCATTGCTGAAATCTCCCGTCAATTCTGCATGTTTCTCATCTCCGACTAATTTCAGATTTCGTCCATTTGCGAAAAATGTACCGTATGCGATTTTGTCCCGATCCTTTGGGTTGTTTAGTAAAGCGAAGTTTTTGAGGGATAGGCTCATCTTATAGTCGAACTTTTTAAGTTTTTCGTGGAAGATGTCTCCATTGAATAGTAAATGGTTTCCGAAGTTGTCCTTCACTTTGAAATCCTTCGCATATAGGTGGTTTCCTTCCATTTTTATGCTATCGGAAATGAAGTAGGTGACTCCGGTATAGTTGATTTTCGCTTGTGCTTCATTTAGGTATAGGTAGCCATTGATGTCCAAATCTGAAAAATTTCCTTTGATGGAAATGTCTGAAGCCAAATACCCCTTTAGGTCGCTGACATAGTCATGTATGAATGGGACTGCCATTGCGAGCGGGACAGAGTCGAGTGCGGCATTCATTTTGATGGTCTGTTTTGCAGGTGAAACGACCCCTCTGATGTCCATGAGGTTCTTGCCTTCTTTTGCAAACTGCATTTTAGCATATACTGCTTTCCGATTATTGTCCCAAAAAGCATTTGCAGAAAGATCTCCTAAAAGAGTGTTGTCATAAACCAGACTATCAATGTGGAAATCTTTTGTGAAGAATCTGAAATTATCTCCGAAGATTGCGCAAGACTTTATCTCCCCATTGATTTGGCAATCAACCGGGAGGTCTGTCTTGTAGGCCAATGCGGAGAGTGTGTTCAAGTTGAGTTTGTCGAATTTTATGTTAAGCGTGTCTTTTAGCGAATGACTTAAAATTCCATTGACGGAGAGCAGTGGCATTTTTCTTGTGGAGATACCGAAGTTATCTATGGTGATTTTATCCAATTGTTTATCTTCTGTGAGGATGTCCATTTCTGATGGGTTGATATTGATTTGTTGTCCATTGAGGAAAATGGAACTTTTCTGGATGGAGACGTGCGTCCTAAAGTCTTTTGTCTTTGTGGGATGGAAGGATATGCAATTGATGAGACCACCTTGCAGAAATTCAATGTTCGGAGTAGTTCCCAACTCTATGATGTTGTAGATGGAGTCTTTTCTGATGAATAGTTTTGTGTTGATGACCGCCGAAAAGTCTTCGCTTTTGTTAGGTTTTATACGGGAGGTGAAGTCTCCTTTCAATCCATTTTTTTTAGCTTCAAATTTTATGAGGGCTGGAGCGATGGAGGAGATTTGCTCTTCTCCTATTTCGATCAGTGGAGTGTTAGCTTGCAGGTTAAAACCATTTTCAGAGGTGCTGAGGTCTCCCGTTAAATCAATGTCTCCATCTATTTTCATATTTACACCAAAGAAATTTAGAATGTTGTTAGGTTCTTGCAAAGTGATGTTGAAATTCATTTTGGTAGGAACTTCTTCGGCTTCATTTTCTTGAAACAGAGTAGGTAGGTATTTTTTTAGATTGTAAACCACACAATCATAAATCTTTTCATATCTGAAATCACCCTGAATCTCTGCTGTTAAGAACGGCATTTCGATTTCAAGTTTCTTACGGTCGTTCTGATTAGATGCGGTTTGTTTGATGATTGATTTGGGTATGAAAAGGGTGTTTGAATCGTTTTTCAGTTTTAGATTATCTATTTTGAAATTACCGTTCCATTGGTTATAGTCCATTCCTACTCCATCCATTTGTAGGTTGAGGCCAACCTGATAGTTGGGGATAGAGTCCGCCAAGTGTAGGTTTTTGGGGGCGAAATTTCGGATGTTTGCAGATAATTTTGCAACCATCGAGTCGGTCAGTAATTTTTTGATGTCAGCGTCTAAATCCAAATTGCAGTTAGGGTCTTCGCTTGATAAGTTGAGATTCAAATCGTTGGAATGTTGAAACTCTCCATTTACGGAGATTGTGTCGTAGGCGTAGCCGTTAAAAGTTATGTCTTTTATTTGTCCATTGATTTTTGCTGTGGGCAGTTGTTTTAAATCCCAGTCGAGTTGTAGGTTGAAACCCGCTTTCAACTCTTCAATCATGTCGGAACCCATGAGCGGTCGAAGCGAGGGAATGTAGCTATCCAGATCTATTTGAGAAGCCAGATGACCTGATTCATGAGAGTAGCCAATTGAACCGTTAGAATGAATTTCTCCTATTGCCGATTTGAGTGTCAGCTCCTCTCTAATATCGGGTAGAGACCCCATTGCTTTCAGTTGAATAGAACAAGGAAGCAGGGAGTCTACAATAGACGGTAATTCGGAATTTAATAATTTTTTTATTGTGTTTTGCGCTTTTTGCGGTAGTGTAACCTGTTCTATTTGAGCAGCAAATGGGGATTTGTCCCATTTAGTATAGTCATCAATGCTTAAAAGAGAGGCTTCGAGGTTGATTAAATCAGGGTGGAACAAGGATAGTTGAGAGACTTCAATTTGAGGTAGGCTGCCCGTTGCATGGGCAGAGAAATTGGTCGGCTGTGTGAGATTTTTTAGTAAAGGCACAAAACATTGAAAGTCTGCTGCCACGATGGCAGTTTTGTCGACTGTTGCATCTAAGTGCATCGATTCCGTGTTGAAATAGACGTTGTTTGCGTTAATTTCACTTCTCTCTGTGAGGATTGCGATTTGAGGAGTTGCAAAACTTAAAGAGTCCAGATGGATTTTCAAATGACTCTGTACATTTCGTATGTTCAAACCACTTTTTTCATGAACAGAAAATTGTTGAATATCAGCGTCGACATGGGTGGGCAGTCCGATGTTTAGGTTGGTGAGCAGGTAGAGACTGTCTACTTTAAGACGGGACGCGTTGAAAAGTCCGGGAGTCTCCTCCGTATTTTCTATTGTATGTTCAAAAGAACCATTTTGAAGATTGATCTCTTCAATTGCCAATTTAAATTCAGAAGATGAAGTGTCTTTGTCAGTCTCTTCTGAACTGAACGCATCCACAAGGAATTGGAAGTTGTAGTCTGCAGAATCGTTTGGGGCATTAAGTTTAATTTTAAAATCCTCAAGTGCAACCCTTTTGAGTGTTAAAGTCTCTTTTCTGTAAATAGTTTTCAAGGAATATCCTACATTCATTCGTTTCACGAAGGCAAGAGTGTCCTTGTTCAGATCTTCAACTAATAGGTTGCTAACAAAAACACCATCAAACAAATCCAGTTGGAATTGTCCGATGGCTATTTTTGTGTTGGTCTTTTCTGAAAGAGTGTTCGTAATTCCTCCTACAATCCATTCTTGTATCGAAGTTACATTAAGGCATAGCAAAATTGTAACGTTAAGAAACAGGAGGATTGAGACAAGAGGTATTACTATGTATTTTAAAATTTTTTTCATTCAGCAGGGGTGAATACTCCATTTGAATCGTCTTCCAAAGGTTGCTGCTCAAAATCGTTAGGAGAAGGAGCATACTCTGATTGTATTTTCTCCTCGACTTTTGCATCCTCTTTGTCTTTTTTTAGATATTCTCCCCAAGCTATAGGGACCTGCATTGCCACTTTCACTCCAAAGTTGAGCATCGTGAGGTCTGTTGAGTTAAAGAACGATACCGGACTG
Source organism: uncultured Bacteroidales bacterium (assembly GCA_937916355.1). Taxonomy (GTDB): domain Bacteria; phylum Bacteroidota; class Bacteroidia; order Bacteroidales; family Paludibacteraceae; genus UBA1181. The sequence goes on along the minus strand of CALFTM010000045.1, from coordinate 1,191 downwards.
TCTGTTAGAAGGAACGAAGGGAAGTGGAGTTCTGCATTTACGTAAAAAGGGTCTCTTCCGATTCGCAAACCATAGGAGAAGTCGAGTGTCGAATTGAATTTCTCAGGATCTCCTAAATTCTTGTTGATTTTATCTACATAATCAAGAGACTCCCCTTCTTTAGCGAACTCTATCGTGTTTTTATTTGCAACGAGGAAATTAAACGCAAGGTCTAATTTGAAATATGGACGAACGATTTTGTCGTGAGGATTGAAGAAGATTCGGAACATTAACGGCACACCGAGGTAGTTGTTCGCCTGTTTGATCTTGTGGACGAAGACGTAATCGCCCTCTTCTGTTTCAGGAGCGACATTCCACTCGTATATTGTATTCCATTCATCTTTCCCGAAAAAAGCGGTGTAGGTTGTGAGCCTGATTCCAGAGGAGACTCCAAACATGCAGTTGCCAAACAGATATTCTGCATTGATTCCGATTTGCCAAGGGATGTAATATGCGTGGCTACCTCTTTCTCCAAAACGGACATTCTCAGGTGGTGTTACATCTTTCGTCAATACGTGTGCGCCAACTTCAACGCCGAAGTTCAACTTCTCTATCTCAGAACCCTCTTTTGTCGACGCATAAGCCGAACCGAAACCTATAAAAAGGCAAAAAGAAGTTATTGCTATTGCTAATTTCCTCATAATCCGAATTTTAATATTAAAGGGGATGTCAAATCCATTCCCTTATGGTTAAAAAATGATTACAAAAGTAATAAAAAAAATATAGAGCCTAAAATCCGCAACAAAAAAAACAATAGAGAAATTTTTTCTTTGAAAAAAGCATTGTATTTATAATTTTGAGAATGTTGTCAGAAAAACAAAATTTAGAATGCCTTCGGAGATGCTATTCTGGGATTTTATATGTATTTTTGTCTCATTATGTTCAGTGTCAATGGGAAGTTGTTTTTATTGCAACACTAAGACAAGTTTTTCTGACACGGCAAATTTATAGTGATTTTGGTTGTTCTGAAATTTAAAAGATTTTATTGATGTTGTGTTGCGGAATTAAAGGGTATATGAAAAGGTTGTTTTTTTACATGCTTTTCTCTCTTCTTTTTGCAAATGGTGTTTATGCTACAGTACAAATGAGAGACACGTTGATTGTCGAAGGGAAAAAGTATTTGTTGGATCAAACCTCTAATCCGCTGATTGT
>CALFTM010000044.1 GCA_937916355.1 uncultured Bacteroidales bacterium | reverse complement strand
TAATCAGTGGGACATTTTCATCCCAGACAACAGCAACGACTCCATTGGGCAGTGGATTGGCCATTTCGCAAACGACACTTCAATGCTGAACAACAGTGTCGGAGATGGATGGAGGCTCCTCACACAAGACGAGTGGCATTATCTGAGAGACATTAGAGAGAATGCCTCAAAACTCATCTCCATGGCTACAGTACAGGGTAAACCTGGTATGGTTATCTTGCCAGACAATTTCGATTCGACGGGCATCCGATTCAACCCTTCCGTTCTCAATGACGACGACAGATTTTATGCCGACATGACCAACATCTACGATGCGGAAGAGTGGAAGAAGATGGAGGATGCTGGTGCGGTTTTTCTTCCGTGCGCAGGACTTGCTGTGAATATTCCTGATTCAATATCCATAGAATCCGAAGATCCTTGTTATACAAAATCCATTTTTGGTGTTGTCGCACAAATACAGGAAATTTACAAAGATTCGATTGAGACGGGTAAAGAAGAGGAATGGTTTTTTTCTGAAAATACTGAAATAGGCACGAGACGTTTTTATCGACAAACAAACGCAGAAAAACAGACAAATGTCGGCCACTTCAACATGTCGTTAGGAATGTATTTGCTGTACGCGACGACAGTAGGCCGTGATTCCACAGATACCCCCATCTTATATTTTGGTGTCGATGTCAATAAAGGGAGAGCCGATAGTGGAATGATTCTCGGTCCTTTATTTTTTGTTGATGAAGGATCATTACATCCTGTTCGTTTGGTGAAAGATTACGAGTGCAGCAAATAGTTTACTGCAATGCCCTCGCACGCCTCTGCACGTCTCCACAAATGCAACTACCAACTGAAACACCTTTGTTTCTTGGTCTGGTGCAGAATAATCATGCGTCATTCCCTTTTTCGCGGCTATCTGCATCTGCAATCTTTTTCCCTTCGATAAGTTTCAAGAACAGTTTCTCCATTTTCTTCAAATCCAGATTTTCTCTTTTCAGACCCACACCAATAGCTATAAAAAACGCCAACGAAAAAGCAAGGGCCAAAATATATAAAAATAAATTTTCGTAAAGACCACTGATGCAAGACAAAACAATCAGCCCCAAAATACCAATTGCAGCAACTCCGAACAAAAGTCTCAAAGCCACAAAAAAATAATAACCACACACACTTAAAAAAGACTGTGTTATCTTCAGTTCAAGCAGCGACCCTTCTCCGTCACTCTTTATCGTGCCTTCAATATTTGCGCTTGTTTTATAATTAGCATCAGCAAATATCCTCCCGCCATGAATCAAACCCAAAAAACGTAATCCCTTAGGGTCATATCCCTTATTTATCGAGAGATAAAAAGAGGAATACATCACCTCTCCTTCAAATATTTTTTTCGAAGGAGACATGAACATATTTGCATCAGTATAACGTAGCAAATTCATCGGTTCCGTATTTTTCTTTAGGAACTTCATAATAAGTTCTTTAGAAAATTCCGTCTTAACTACGATTACCTTTTTCTTCACAAACTTTGGAAATAAAAATTGCCAAAGTTTACTTCCAGTTATTTTTTTTAATAATTGCACGCTCATAAAGATATTTATCATTAAGTTCCTCTGCATCATACCTTCCAACTATCGACATCAGCAATCTTTTTTCCCTCAATTCGCTTCAAGAACAGTTTCTCCATTTTCTCCAAATCCAGATTTTCTCTTTTCAGAACCACACCAATAACTATAAAAAACGCCAACGAAAAAACAAAGGCCAGAATACATAAAAATAAATTTTCGTAAAGACCACTGATGCAAGACAAAACAATCAGCCCCAAAATACCAATTGCAGCAACTCCGAACAAAAGTCTCAAAGCCACAAAAAAATAATAACCACACACACTTAAAAAAGACTGTGTTATCTTCAGTTCAAGCAGCGACCCTTCTCCGTCACTCTTTATCGTGCCTTCAATATTTGCGCTTGTTTTATAATTAGCATCAGCAAATATCCTCCCGCCATGAATCAAACCCAAAAAACGTAATCCCTTAGGGTCATATCCCTTATTTATCGAGAGATAAAAAGAGGAATACATCACCTCTCCTTCAAATATTTTTTTCGAAGGAGACATGAACATATTTGCATCAGTATAACGTAGCAAATTCATCGGTTCCGTATTTTTCTTTAGGAACTTCATAATAAGTTCTTTAGAAAATTCCGTCTTAACTACGATTACCTTTTTCTTCACAAACTTTGGAAATAAAAATTGCCAAAGTTTACTTCCAGTTATTTTTTTTAATAATTGCACGCTCATAAAGATATTTATCATTAAGTTCCTCTGCATCATACCTTCCAACTATCGACATCAGCAATCTTTTTTCCCTCAATTCGCTTCAAGAACAGTTTCTCCATTTTCTCCAAATCCAGATTTTCTCTTTTCAGAACCACACCAATAACTATAAAAAACGCCAACGAAAAAACAAAGGCCAGAATACATAAAAATAAAATTTCGTAAAGGCCAATAATGCAAGATAAAACAATCAGCCCAACAGCACCAATTATAGCAACACCAAACAAAAGTCTCAATGCCACAAAAAAATAATAACCCAAAGGCTGCGTTATCTTTAGTTCAAGCAACGAGCCTTCTCCGTCACTCTTTATAGAGCCTTCAATATCTGCATTTGTATTATAATGAGCATCAACAAATCTACGAGTAATTATATTGAATTTACGTAAACCACTCGCGTCATACTCTTTATTTATCGAGAGAGAAAAAGACGAAGACTTCACTACTCCTTCAAACATCTTTTTCGAAGGAGACTTGAATATATTTGAATCCGTATAGTGAAACCATTTCGCAAAAACTGTATTACTCTTCAAATCTGCCATGATAAGTTCCTTAGGAAACTCCGACTTAACTATAATTACCTTTTTCTTCGCAAACTTTGGAAATAAAAATTGCCAAAGTTTACTTCCAGTTATTTTTTTTAGATATTGCCCGTTCATAAAGATCTTTATCATTAAGTTCTTCTGCATCATACCTTCCAACTATAGCCCTGACACTATCTCGCAACTCCTGACCATTGTAAAAATCTAAGCATTTCATCAATGTAAGCGTACTGTTGTACATGCCATGATAAATCACCTCTCTTGGTTTTGCAGATGCAAGGCTGTCAAGCATGAAAAAATCATCATAATCAATCGGCAATACTTCAAAATAGCCAGCCGCACTTCTATCCTTATCATGAAGAAAACTTTTCAAAGCCACAGAATCCGGAGAGTGTTCAAGACATTTGCAAAAAGCGTAATCTCTTAAAGCTGTCTCTGTATAATCTCTCACAACCTCTGTCGTATCCTGCGAAAAGGCCTTAGTTAACGTACATAAGAGAACAAAGACGACTATAAATACACACCTACTTAATTTCATAATTTGCAAAATATCCCTTATTTCCGCAACACTACATTAATAAAACTTTTTAAAACCCTGAGCAACAAAAAGCTACTCAAAATTTTGCAGTGTCAGAAAATCACTTATTTCAGTGTTGCAAAAAACAAATTTCCCACTGACACAGAATCTAATATGGCAAAGGTACGAATAAGATCCGACAAAATCATTCCCTTTGGAGGCATATTTTCAATCATAGAGCGTTTTAAATCTTCCGCTCACTCATGTGCGCCTATCTCTGCGGAGGCTCGTGCGCAGAGGAGATCTCTAACCTAAACATTTTCTTTGCGGCATAACAACCTATTGCCTCAAGTCGCTTTGTGGGGTAAGAGAAAGATGTGTATGAAAACTTGTGTTTTTGTCAACATTACAACCGAAAATGTTAATCTCCGCTTTTTTCAAAAAATTTCCGCTGTTGTTTTTTGTTGCGGATTTTAGTAGTAAGTTTTTTGCTAAATTCTAAATCAAATATCTGATTTATTCATGGATTGACTAATTGTATTACACTCCTTAACATCTTACGAAATCAAGTAGGAACGAAACAAAATGTCTTTCAAAATCATCTCGACCTAATTTTTAGAAATTAGCTTAAAACTTAGACTTATGATTTAATTGTTCTATCCCCCATAATCATCCGTTTACCCAATGTTGTACATCGATATTTTTGATCACTTGCTGTTGGTTTATCAGGCTTGGTCTTCTCCACCAATCCCATCGTGATTAACTTATCCAAATATTTTCTTTTTCTTTGTTTATATGATGTTGTATCTATGCCGTCAAGCATATCATGTCCGGATATTTCTGTTACTGCTCTCAAAAGACATTGGGCTAAATTTTCAATATCCGATTGGGACACAACTAGTCTATAACTAGGACACAACTGGGAAATTTTCATTGCAACCTGCTTTAAATCAAGACATTCAACTTGGACATCAACTAGGACATTTTTCACAAAATCAGGATGACAAGGAATATCCATCAAGAAATACGTTCTACTTTCATCTGTTTCAATTGTCGCCAAAGAAGAACCATTCTCAGACAAAGCCTTTTGAATTGTCGGAATACCTGTGGCTCTACCTTCTGTCAGCTCTAATTCCTTTAGAAACTCCCCCAATCTTCGATTCCTATATCTGCGAGAACGAAGAGATTTAGCTTCTTTTATAGCCTGCATACTTATCGTTCTATCAGGTCCAGAATAAAACACTGACAAGGCTACTTGTAAAATCAACTTTTGCGAGTCGGCTACCCACTCTTTCCAGATAATCTTTTAGCAATAATGGCGAAATATCTGACAGGGAAATATTTTCATTTCCTCTATCATCGAAAGGCACTCGATTCGCCATATCTCTCAGTTGGTCAAGAAATTCGCCTTTAGCTTCAACAGAAGAAGTTCCATAGCGAATATAGAAAAGCGGTTTCTTAAATTTTGCAGTCACATCAGAAGGAGCAGTATAAGGTCTATTATTCCCGGATGTAACCCATATAACCAATATTTTTCTTCCATCAATTTCCTCAACGGAAAGGCGAGGTGCATAAAAAGGCTCCATCAACTGATTGTACTGAAGAATCTCACGTTGTATTTTATCCAGCGATTCATCAGAAAGACCGCATACAGGCCGTTTAGCAAATCCGTTTTCTTCTTCCACACCCACAAGAATATAGCCTCCACCGATGTTATCAATATCATTTGCGAAAGCACATATAGAATGATAGATTGAAATAGGATTCCAACCTTTCTTAAATTCTATTCTATCAGATTCGACCTTATTCTTATTCAGCAAATCTTCGATATTGATAGGTAGTGCCATAATTGATACATTTTAACACACAAAAATAAGTTTTTTTGCTAAATTCTAAATCAAATATCTGATTTATTTGAAAAAACACACTCAAAGCTTTTGTTCTGCAAATCTTCGATATTTAATCTATCACGTTCCATCTTATCTCACGGAGCTTCTCGAGAAAAGGATGTTCGACTCATGTGTTACCACAATCATCCGTTCAAGACCATGGCAACACCCTGTTCCCGATGGCATAACTCGACACGCACACCAAATTTCTTTGCGATATGCTCAGCCAAGTGCTGTGCGGAGTAGACAGAGCGGTGCTGTCCGCCAGTACATCCGCAAGAGAACATCAGCGAAGTGAAGCCACGCTCCATGTAGCGCAAAACGTGCGCATCGGCTAAGGCATAGATACTCTCCAAAAAAGAGAGAATCTCTCCATCTTTTTCTAAAAAGTCGATGACAGGCTGATCCAAGCCAGTCAGTTTTTTATACTCTTCATACCTTCCGGGATTATGCACTCCCCGGCAATCAAAGACGTAGCCTCCTCCATTGCCTGAACTATCTTCGGGAATCCCCTTCTTATAGGAGAAACTGAAGACCTTGACGGTCAGTTTAGTGGGGTCGGGCATTTCTCCTCGTGAATTTAGATAATCTTTCGCCACCTGCTCTATCAGACCAACCAGATAGGGATAACGAGAAAAATCATTTTTCTCCAATAAATCCAAAAGGTTCTGCATGGCAAACGGTATGCTCTCCACAAAATGGCTTTTCCGCTCATACAAGCCTCTAAAACCATACGCACCCAACACCTGCAACTGGCGGAAAAGGACAAACAACTGTAATGTCTCAAAAAATTCAGTTTCATCGACATTTTTATACTTCCTCAAAGAACCCAAATAAGCCTCAACAAGCGCCCTCTTGACCTCCTCAGGGTAGTTGGCCTTAGCCTGCCATATAAAAGAGGCTAAATCGTAATAAAAAGGGCCTTTGCGTCCACCTTGGAAATCTATGAAGTAGGGTTGCCCCTCTTTAACCATCACATTGCGCGATTGAAAATCCCGATAGAGGAAAGTTTCGCCATCATGCTTCAGCAGGTCATCCGTCAACCGTTCGAAATCATCTTCCAATTTCACTTCCGAAAACTCCATGCGGGTCAGTTTCAAGAAACAATATTTGAAATAGTTCAAATCCCACTGAATAGACCTCCTATCAAAAGAGGGTAAAGGGTAGCAAACCGAAAAATCGAGTCCTTCTGCCGCCTTGAATTGGAAATCAGCCAAGAGAGAGACGCTCTTCTTCAAACAAGAGATAGTTTCTTCAGAATAGGAGCCTGCACATCTCCCTTCATCTTTTCTGAGCAAATCAAAAAGAGAGACATCCCCCAAGTCCTCTTGCAGATAGGACATCCTATCGGGAGATACCGCCACCACCTTCGGCGTATTCAATTTTTTTTTCGAGAAATGTTCTGCTAAAGCGAGAAAGGCCTCATTCTCCTCTTTTGAGACTCCCTGCACGCCTATCAACGAGCCAGAAGGGGAACTCAGACGATAATAGCGACGGTTGGAACCTTCGCCTTTCAACAACCTCACTTCGGGATTTTCTCCCACAAATTCACTATAAAGAGCAATCAATTCACCCATAATTTTCAAAATTTGTCCAAAGGTAGTTATTTTTGCAAAAAAAATTTAACGATGTACATTTATAATACCACATTCAACGTTGCGACATCGGTTGCATCAGATTTTTTGGCATGGATGAAATCGGAATGCCAACCTACGGCAAAGCGGTTTTCGCAACACGTCAGGTTTCTGCATGTCCATACACAACAAGAGGATTGTGAAACCTACACTCTTCAAGTGGAGTGTGACGACCTCGAATCTCTCTCTCACTACGAGAAAGAGGCATTCATCAAACTGATGGAGTCCCTCAAAGCAAAATTCGGGAAGGAAGTTCTTCCATTTTCCACCCTATTAGAAGATATTACCTTGTGACCCAATGGATCAGAACCCATCTTACATAAACGACCGCATCATTCTGGGCATCGACCCGGGTACAAATGTCATGGGCTATGGTGTGATACAAATCATAGGGAAGAGCCTAAAATATGTCGCCATGGGAGTGGTGGATCTGCGAAAAATCGACGACCCCTATTTGAAAATAAAAAAAATCTTCAACGAGACGACCAGACTGATTGAACAGTACCTCCCCGACGAGTTTGCGATTGAGGCACAATTTTTTGGAAAGAACGTTCAATCAATGCTGAAACTGGGTCGTGCGCAAGGTGTGGCAATTGCGGCGGCTCTGCAAAGAGATTTGCCAATTTGCGAGTATGCACCTTTGAAAATTAAAATGGCCATCACAGGCAACGGGGCATCCAGCAAGGAGCAGGTCGCCAAGATGTTGCAGAACATTCTGAAATTCCCTAAAGAGGATTTGGAGACCAAACTGGACGCAACGGATGCGTTGGCGGTGGCATTATGCCACTACTACGAAACAAACAGTCCGGTAAAATGCCAGAAATTCACCAACTGGAATGATTTTGTGCAAAAGAACGCCCACCGCATCCATCAGAAGAAAAAAGAAGATTAGCGTCTTATAAGAGAGAAGAAATAAAAAAACCTGCACTATTGCGCAGGCATTTTAGTCATAATGATTTTCAATCCCAATTTCGGGTGTTGTATTGTCACCACATCTTCGTCGAACACTGCGGTCATACGCTTAATCGGACCACCATTCTGGATCGTCCTTTTGAAAGAAATCCCGTTGGGTTCGATAAGGTAATCACACTCGCCGTCATCAGCATTTATACCATAACCCAGCCAATCGGGTTTTTGATCGGTTCTGTACAACCTGCCCTTCATCTTTTCAGGCACATTCAGCATAAGAACAGTCCTGAAATCTTTTTCTAAAATACCTAAGACCACCTTTTTGTTCATCTGGTCCATACAACTATTCACCACGAAACTATCCCTTGAAATTGAGAAATCAAAGAGGGTGACACCAAAGGAGGACATCATCACAAGACGATAAGAACCTTTCGCCTCTTGTGTCATGGCGAGAATGCCCATCATGGAGACCCCAGTCTCTTCGGTCTTTTGGTAATCCAATTGTGCTGTATAATAGACCGGCTCTGTTATATTATCGAAAACCGGCATCAGGGTCCCTCTGCTCAACGATACCGAAGAGACCACCTGCATATCCAAATCCCTGAACAATTTCGGTGAGCAAGCCGATAAAAAACCAGCCAGTGCCAACATAGTCAGCACTGGTTGTAATAATCTTTTATTTATCATCACTATTCAACAAAAATTTTTTTCCTTGAAGACATGAACTATTTCACCGCAAAAACCGAAGCCGGAATCTGGCTGTTCATCACCTTGTTAGAAAAAGAATACAATGTGTAGTCATTTTTCTTCTGACCTTTTTTCAATGGCTCGATCATCTTCATCTTCACCACAGAGAAATCCTTTGCGTCCAGATAGAGATCCACTTGTTGCGCATACTTCTGTATATCAGCAGAATTGGGTGTAATTTTAATCAAATAGAGCGCGCCGTCTTGGAAGAACTCCAATTTATAATTCGCCCCCATGTTGGAGATGTCTCCGCTCATACAAGCCGAAATCACCTTTTTCAATTCGTTAGCCATCGGATTAGCAGCAGCATTCAAGACATTTTTCTTTCCATTCATCTCCATCATCAACTTATCGCCATTCATAACAAGGTTCTGTTTGAAAGGAACTAAATATTCCAATTTCACCTTGTCACTCTTCTCGTAATAGAATTTACCAGAAGATTTCATGCTGTTAGCCATTACCGCCATATACTTCTCTTGCGAGAAATCGCTCTTGATTGATGAGACAGAAGAAGCAGCCTTCTGCATCTTCGCCTTCAAATCTGCCACATTGGCAACAGGAGTAACCTCCGCCATCAATGAAGCGATTGAGACCATCATTGCAATCACACACAATATTGTTTTTCTCATAATTCCCTAATTTTTAGTTCAACATTTTTTACGTTCCAAAAGTAAAAAAAAAGAGGCGGATACCCAAGTCCACCCCTTAAAATATCGCCCAACGGGCAAATTATGTGTACAAACCACCGTTTACACCGATAATTTGACCTGTTATATAAGATGCCTCATCCGATGCCAAGAAGCCAACTGCAGCGGCAATCTCCTCTGGTTCTCCAAAACGCTTCATCGGAACGCCTTGCTTCAATTCATCTTCATTCAAATCGCTTGTCATGTCCGTGCGTACATACCCCGGAGCGACCGCATTTACGGTAATATTTCTTGATGCCATCTCTTGTGCCAACGCTTTCGTAGCAGACATCACCGCTCCTTTTGCTGCAGAGTAGTTGGTCTGACCCGGCAATCCCATCTGTCCGGACAAGGAAACCATATTGATGATACGTCCACGTTTTTTTCTCGCCATCTTTCTCAAAACGCTACGGGTAATGTACATGAAACCATTCAAATTCGTATTCATCACCTTGTCCCACTCTTCGTTAGACATCATCACCAAAACGTTGTCACGACGAATACCAGCGTTGTTCACCAAACACTCGATGAACTCGCCACTGTGAGCATCTTGCCAATCTTCGATCGCTTTGTCAACCTCAGCGGCATCCGACACGTCGAATTTCAAAATCTCGCCTTCAGAACCAGCCTCTCTCACCATTTTCAAAGTGTTCAAAGCCTCTGCCTCATTAGACTGGAAGTTGATGATTACATAGTAACCCATAGAAGCCAACTTCACCGCACATGCTCGTCCGATACCTCTGGACGCTCCTGTAACCAATGCTACTTTCATAGAATTATCTTTTTTCTTTTTTTAATTTCAAATTTACGGCTGTAAAGTTAGTGTTTTTATCTGAATTAACACAATTATCAGCCTGCACATCTAATTTTGCCCCAATATTTCCTTCATTCAAAGATCTCCTTTAGAACCTCCAACGATTTTATTTCTCCAAACGATTCGGTATGTATTTTATAATATTCCAATATCCTCTTCAGAGTCTCTGTCCGCTCTCCTTTCGTAAAACGGAAAAGGGGGTAATTTCGGCTATTCATCCGAAGGAGCAACCGCATTTGGGAAGCATCTTTTGGCGTAAGGAATTGGTTGTGGAATGGTCGAACGTTCGTGTACTCAACTTGGCGCAAGTCAAAAAAATCGGACTGCGACGGGGCGAAAGAGTCTGGCTGAAACCCTAAGAAACGGGTGAGCCTTATCAAAAACAGGATATGGAAATTGCCCAATCCCTTTTCACTCTCATTCAACATCAAAACTGAGTTGCGGATGAAATCGAACAATATCTCATCTCGCTCGTTGGTGCGAAGAACCTGCAAAAGCACCTCCGACATGAAAAAGGAGAGCGCACTTTTAACAGGGTTGAAAAGCAATTCGGGATTAGCGTCTGCCACCCTCATTTCTCGGATAGTGTTGAGCGGCCGACTGTTCCGCAGATTCACATCAATATTGACTACAGAAAGGGGATGCAGATAGGCGGCACAATTGGAATGTTTCTTACCATGCGCACCATACAACAGGAATGACGAACGCCCCACTTCTCTCGTGTAAAAATTCACAAGAGAGCTATTGTCCTTCAACTTTTGGACACTTAACACGATGGCATCCGTCTTTAAATTCACCTTCTTAGTTTATTGAATTACAGTACAATGAAAGCAGAACTGACCCGTCTCCTTAATCACAAGGCACTTCTTCTCATTCCTAATCTCTCGCATCGTCTGTGTCAAAATCTTCTGCAAGTTTCGGTAACGTCTCAACTCCCCTGTCTCATTTTCGATAAACTCCCAATAGGAGATGTCGAACGAAGCACCAAAGCAATGGCTGGTAGTATCCTTCGTTGCGTTGAGGTTTGAATTTCTCAATTGCGACTGACTCTCCATCGTCCTCAGACATGAGGTCACCTGCAGTGAATAAGAGTTCATATTCTTCTTCATCAACTTTTCATGAAAACGGTTACTGATTTCTTCAAGCAAAGCAATCGCCTCCGGAATCAGATAGGGATAGGAGTACCTCATCTCCTTTTTTTTATAATAGACCCCATCCTCCACATATTTCAAGATATTATTTTCAAGGATTGAATCTCTTACAGCAAGGAAATCTGCATTTTTCCGAAAAGGTTTTTTCATGCCCATCTCCATCCCTGTCCGAATGTGCATTTTATTGGGATCTCTTAGAAACCGGCTACGTTTCAATCCTTTATACAAAGAACATGATTTCTTCTTCTTTTCCACAACTAAGGAATCCTTTTTCAAAACGATAGGAAGAGTGTCTGCCACGACCACCATGTCTGGCATACTCTCCGTTTGCTGAACCGTGGGGTTCTTGTCACACCCGACAAGCCCCACTAAAAAGGACATTATCAACAAACCAACCGGAAAAGAAAAAAAACTCCTCATATTATGACGTATGCTAATTTTTCCTGAAAAACTTAGCCTGAAAAGTGGCTATCAACTTTCCCTCTTCTGTCTTCACCTCTGCTCGATACGAAGCAATGGTGCGTTTCAATGAAACTTCAGTCACTCGTGCCGTCAGAACTCCAGACGACACCGCACTGATAAAATCAATCGAACCATCTAATGAGACGGCCGGACAATCATGGGAATTTGCGGCTGCCGCACACGCAAAATCGCACAATGTGAAAATTGCACCACCCTGAATAACTCCTACACCGTTCAAATGGATGTCGTTCACCTCCATCCGCGCCACAGCACTTCCTTCCCCCACTTCAATCAACTCAATTCCGCTATGACTAACAAAACGATCTTTTTTCATCAACTCAAAAGTCTTTTCATTCTTCATGATATTCCTAAATTTGTGATTTTTTTTCTACACTTCACGTCATAGACTCCCCTCCAAAATGAAACACGAAAGAGAAATCACCTAACAAAGCGCAAATTTATATTTTTTTTTGGCTATTAAGGAAAATAAATTTACTTTTGCATCGAAGAAAATGCCGCTATAGCTCAGTTGGTAGAGCAACGCATTCGTAATGCGTAGGTCGCGAGTTCGAGTCTCGCTATCGGCTCGAAAGCAGGCTTAAAAAAGAGTCTGCTTTTTTTGCAAAACATTTTCAACGAATCCAATCCCGTAATCGCATCCTCATGAAAAAAAAAATCGCATTCATAATCAATCCTAAGTCTGGAACCTCAGATAAAAAAAACCTCCCCGAACTAATCAAAAACGCCATCAGTTTGGAGAAATGGGAAGAACCGACCATCATATTCACAAAATATGCAGGGCATGGCAAGGAACTGACCCAAAAATATGTCCATGAGGGATATGATGTGGTGGTCGCATGTGGAGGCGACGGGACGATGAACGAGGTGGCATCCGAACTCATCGGCACCGACGTAGCGTTCGGTTTAATCCCTTACGGGTCGGGCAACGGACTGGCAAGACACTTAGACATCTCCATGTCCCCACAAAAAGCGATCTACCAAATCAATCATGGAGAGATACAAGCGATGGATTATGGACTCGTCAATGAAGAACCTTTTTTCTGCACCTGCGGGACTGGGTTTGATGCTCACATCAGTCACACATTCGCCCAAGCCAACCAAAGAGGATTCTTGTCTTACTTAAAGCTCGTCGTACGAGAATATTTCAAATATAAGTCATACCGATACAAGCTTGAAGCAGGAGATACCATCATCTCACAAAGAGCCTTTCTTATAACATTTGCGAACGCTTCGCAATTCGGCAACATGGCATACATTGCCCCACATGCCAACACACAAGACGGACTATTGGATATTTGCATACTCTCTACCTTCCCTATCTACTCAATACCTCGAATGGCATGGCAACTTTTCATGAGAAAACTCGACCAGAGTAGGCACGTCTCCATGCTTCAGACCCGCAAGGCGGTGCTACACAGACCATTTGAGGGAGAGTTCCATATCGACGGAGAGGCAGTAAACCTCGGAAAGGAGATTAAAATCTCAATCGTACCGAAAGGACTGCGAATCATTTACAGCAAACTCACTCCACTCCAAAAAGTGCCTCTTCCACCTTTTTTGAAACTCCCAACCGACCATTGATAACCGAAACAATCTCAAATTTGCCTCGAGTACACAATTGGTTGTCCGACTCCCTATAAATATCTTCGTGGAAAACGTAGCGGATACCTTCTTTGTGAACATTCAGCTTGCAAACAAAGCGGTCGTTGCTCTTCAACGGACTCTTATATTGCAATTCAGCCTTTGCCACTACCAATATGACTCCTTCATTGGTTAATTCCATGAAATCAAGGTTCAACGTCTGAATGAAACGATGACGCGCATGTTCCATATAATGCTGGTAATTGGCATTATTGACGATTCCCTGAGCATCACACTCATAATCCCTCACTTCAAAGGGATATTCAAAAATATACTCCATGTCTAATATTTAAAGGAGAATCCTATAGATTCTCCGTTTATAATTTTTAAATACAATTCGCTGGTTGACAAACCCATCGACACTTTTTGACTTATTTCACTCACTCGACAAGCAAGCGTATTACCGACACTGCCGAAGATGAGATGACTTTCAAAATATACGCACCTTGCTGCCAATCGCCTCTTTTTATCACAAACGAATGGTCTGCTTCCAACTTCACATTTGCGCTCCAGACAACCCTTCCACGCATATCTATCAGCATACACTTCACCTCATCATCCAAAAGAGTTTCATCAACCTGCACCCTCGAATATCCGCTCATCGGGTTCGGGGTTACCTCAACTCCTTTTTGAACATCCTGCCATGTCAATCCAGTGGAGATCTGAGCAACGATTTTAAAAGAGCCAACCCATACCGAATCGGTCATTCCTCCCACCGTCTGTACTCGATAAGAATAAACCCCTACAGAATCTTTTGCCACACCTGAAAACTCAACTCTCTTCTGTTCATTGTCAATCTTAGCGACAATTCCGTTAGGCAAACCTTCCACCTCAACAGTCTCTGCATTTTTCCATTCAAAGCCAAAAGGAACAATCGCACTATCCTGCTCCACCTCCTGTTCACTATCGCCATCTCCGTACTTAATGATTTCCGCAGGTTCGTCGAACAACACAATGATTTTCCCCGATTTCTGAGCATCTGGCTCATTTCCGACAGTCGTAACCGAGAAAGGATAGACTCCCGGTTCTGCAACAGGGGTTCCACTGATGTAAACCTTGCGTGCACTTCCGTCAATCTGGAAAGAGACACCCTCTGGCAATCCCTCCACGACAACAGTCGTTGCATTCTCCCATGTATAAGCAAAATCGACGATAGGAGAATTCCTTTTCACCTCCTGAACACTTGGGCCAGCACCATTCTTTGTCAAAGTCGCTGTGAGGCTCAACTGCTTATAATACTCAAATGGGTCATATCCAAGGTGGGGAGGTTGGTTGTATCCACAATTTTGCCACGCAACCGCCATGTCATAGGTATGGTCGTCGCGCAACCAAGGTAGTTTGTACGGACTGTCCATTGTAGAGGTGTACATGATAAGGTAGACAGCACCATTCGCATCAGTACCCCAGAAGACCACCTCCTCTCTCCAGTCGCCAACGAGGTCGGCCTGTAAGCATGGATTGTATTTTGTAGCATTGTTAGTATTCGCACCATAAGAATAACTATAGAAAGTCATGGTTCTTCCCCAAGAACCCGAATTCCATTTGTCCACATGAGAGCGGTCGTGATACTCCTCCAGAAGGTCTCCGTCCCAAAAGATGCGATAATTGATGGAACTTGAATTATTAGACCCATTGTGCCACAAGCCTATCGCATTACCTTTGCAGTCGAAAAGATTTTCAGAAGAGATCTCCATATACTCCGCGCCAGCGTAGGCGGAGTCGCAATTGAGAATCAAACCACGTCCCGTATCACCTCCCGTCTGTCGCTGAGAAGAGAGCACTTTTCCTGTTCTCGCATCAAATAAGGCGCAATCGTAAGCGACATCAGTATGCTCCATTACAATGAAATACTCCATACCGGGATTCTCAGGGTCAAAATCACCCAAGTGAGTTGCGTCTCCATGCCCCTGACCACTTCGCCACAACAGACGACCATCATGATCCAAAGCGGCCGCACCTACAAAAATCTCATCGAATCCGTCGTCATCCACATCCCCACAAGTGATGCTATGCGCACCCTCTCCGTAGATTCCTTGACCGGCTTGCGTCGAGGAGTGCCTCCAAACAGTAGAAAGGTTTTCCCCATCCCATGAATAGGCGGCAGCATAAGAATAAGTATAGATTCCGCGGGTAGTAACCGCACACGGTTTCGCCTTCCCATCCACATCCAAGAAAGCCACACATCCCTTAAACCAATTGCCTCTATGTCCGTACCTGTTTCCATCAGAATTTCCTCCCGGATTCCATTCCGAATGCGCATTGAAATAGGGCCAATAATCAATCGTAGCCAGCTCTCTACCGGTTGTGCCATCAAAGCAGGTGATCCACTCTTTTCCTCCATCCGTAATCACCCCATTCGTGACAGACGAAGCATAGTGGTTTGCACCCTTCGCAACTCCCTTTGACAGGAAATTTCCTGAAGCATCCTTAGAGCCTTGAGCCGTTTTGGCAATCATTTCACCCTTCCCGTCTCCATCAAAATCGTAGCAGAGGAAAGTAAAACGACAACCAGCAAGAACATTCGGACCAAAATCGATTCTCCACAACCTTTGTCCGTTCAATTTATAGCAATCCACAATCTGCGGACCCGTAGCGGCACAAGTCGCACCCGCATTGCTCGGTTCCCACTTCAAAATGATCTCCTGCTCGCCATCACCATCCATATCGTATGCAGAAGCGTCGTTCGGAGAGTAAGTGACTTCCGTTCCGTCCGACATCCGATAATTGGCAGGAACATCCAATTTTAAATTGAGGAAGAAATGAGGCTGGCAAGAGACCTTCTCCTGACTATCAATCAAGTTGCCCGCCTTGTCCAGAACCTCCAACGTGAAAACAGAATTTTGGTAACTTTTTGAAAGTTTCACATTGGTGCGGTCATTTAACGTGGCGACCAGATTCCCGTCTGCATAAAGCTTGTAGGTCGTCGACTTCGGAGCATCCGTCGACCTCATACGCCAACTGACAAAAACCGACTTTTCATCAGTAGTCAGTGAAGCCCATAAACCTCTCGATTTATCTGCAGAAAATAAATTACTGATACCCAATAACCCTAAAAACAAAATTACGAAAACAATGCGATAATGGTTTTTCATGTCACTTAATATTAAATTTGGTTTTCTAACTCTATGATAAATATGTGTGCAAATATAAAATAAATATTCTTAAATTGTCGAAATATTTGGCAAAGTGTCTGGAATTTTGCTCACAAACCTCACGGCTCTTTCATTTAAATCAAAAAATCGTACGGAACAAAAAGTAATATCATAGTGTACGAAGATGCAGAAGCATCTCCTTCGAGTGTTTCAGTATTGATATTTTTATTTTTTTATGGATAATTCCTACATAAGACTTTCTTACTTGTGTTTCATCCTGTTTTCACTTGTGCATGCACACAAAATAAATCACTAATTTCCAAATATTTACATATAAATCATCACAGAAACAGGGTTTGAATTTATTTCAAATTACTGCCTCATACACAACTTTCAAAAATTCATATAGAACGAAACGGCATTCATCCCTAATCCGAAATCAAATTCCGGATTAAAACTCAACGATGAAGCATTATGCTGCTTCACAAGACGCTTACAGCCACGAATCCCTTTTATCGTATTTACAAGTCCGGTCGCTAAAAGCGGATAACTTGTCAGGCGCAATCCCGAACCGACTATATACCAAGGTATATCTCCCGTAAAAATACCAACCACAACAGTTCCCGAACTTAAAACTCGACAGACTGCACTCCAGACTATTAGTTTTTTACCTTTATCTCTTTTTGCTTGATACATTTGAAAATCATTCCAATTGGCACCCATAATCCTTTGGGCATATTTTATTGAGAGTTCAGTACCTCCTGAAGATAAACCGGACTTTGAATTTTTGTCATAAATCAAACTCGGCATTGCCATCACTGACGAGGGGTTGATAAGAATATCTTGTGATTGAGACGCTGTTTTCACACCAAAAACATCCTTCTCTCCATTTTGATATTTTATCATAAAGACATCATCTTTTTCCTCCACAAATGTAGGTCCGTTCAGATTTGACAATCTTTTGTATTTAATGTTTTCCTCACCTACTTCTATAAGTTTACACTCTATTTCATCGCCATTTTGCATGACAATCACATCTTGTCCAACAGCTGATAATGAGCATAATACAGAAATAATAGATAGCAATATCTTTTTCATATTTTAGAATGTTACTGTAAATGCGATATTATTACCATTTGAATTAATACTAAACTCAGGCACAGTCATGCCGGTGTTCTTTTTGCCATTTTCGTACGCGTCAATATACTTGTCAACTATTTGAGTAGCGTTTTTGTGACCTCGCTTATGCAATCTTATTCCAATGATAATAGTTGAAATACCCCAGCCTGCCAAACCAGCCATAGGGATAAATGCCTCATCTCCCCAGCTAAATGAAATATGCACAGGAACAAGAGGAATACACGCAACAACCATTGAACCACCAACCCATATCAAATTCTTACCTACTCTTGATTCTTTTCTTGCCTTTTTAAAATCAAGCCAATCATGGTTTAGCAAATCCTTCGCCTGCTCTTCCGGCAACATATTTCCCCACTTGATCAGACCGGACTCTCTACGCCCTCTTGTGGTATATTTTAAGTAAGTATGAGAAATAGGGGTAGGCTCTTCAAAAATATATTCATTAGGATCTACACTATTCATACCGGAAGAGACAGCAGAAGATTCTGATACGGGAGAGCTATGAGCAATCATATCCTTATCGCCATTCTCATACTTAATCATGAAAATATTAGATTTCTTTTCCGAGAAAGCAGGACCATCCTGATTCGTCCAACGTTTGTACTTCACCTCATTTTTACTAACCTCCAAAATTCTACATTGTAGCTCATCTCCATCTCGTTTGACAATGATGTCTTGAGCAGAGATATTAAAAACCACGCACATTGTCAATAAAAAAATTAGTTTTTTCATTCTTTCACTTAATAAATTATTAAAAAAACTCCTCCCAATAACTCTAACTACCAAGAGGGTGTTTAAGCGAATGAGTTTTTTTTGTGATAGCAAAAAAAACTCATGTCTTTACAAAGATATGAGCGAATTTAATTTTCAATAATTTTATCTATTTAACTGATTATCAAAACATCAAAACATATTATTTATATGACTGCCATTTTTTTGCCTCTTACAATCGTCTTATATCATTTTTATTGACATCTTGACTACAATGGCAAGTAACGATTTACAACCACTCTTCCAAATACTTCTCAATGTTCCTCTTCTCGCCGCTGAAGTTCGCGCCAATCAGGGCTATCTTTTTTCCGCTTGCGAGGAACGGTTGGGCGTAATTCTTCTCTTTGATTTGGGACATCGCCTCTTCGGCTGCGCCATTATATTTGAACTCGAAAACATAGACATAATCGGGCGTCTCGATGGTCATATCTACGCGTCCGTCAGAGGTGCGGAATTCCGCTTGCGTGTAAAGTCCACAGAGATTGCAAAGGATGAAAAGCACGTTCTGATAGTGGTTTTCAGTGTCTTTTATGAGGTCGTAGGGAACATTTGCGAAGAATGATTCGAGACGGGTCATGAAGGCTGTGATGTCGCCTGACTTCACTTCATCAACGAAACTACGAATCTGAAAAGCGCTCTTGCTCGGTTCTACAGAGGTGTACATCGGCAAAAGATAGCGAAGAAAACCCTTCTTTACCTCCTCATTGGGGAAGTCCAATAAATATTCATCGTAGTCTTTATAATAGCCTTTGATGGTCAAATATCCGCTCTGAAAAATCACAGGGATAGGGTCGGATGATGCTATATCAACAGAATTCAGCACGTCGCCGGTTACGCCTCCTTCCGCCAAATTTTCCAATCGAAAATTACTATTTATCAACAGTTTAACAAGGTATGACGGTGTGCCGGTCTCGAACCAATAGCTACCGAATTTCAAGTTATCCAAAGTGTTCAAAACACTGAACGGATTATACATTCCATGGGTATCTTCTGAAAAATGATAACCGTCATAATTTCTTTTCAGTTCCGAATATGCCTCGTCTAAAGTGATGTTTTGCGAATCTGCCAAACGTTGGACGTAAGGTTCAAACACACCGTGCAATTCCTTCTCATCAATTCCGCACAGGTTGTAATAACGATTATTCAAGGAGATGTCCTTCAAGTTGTTCAAGTCGCTGAACACGCTCACCTTGCCAAACTTCGTCACCCCTGTGAGCATGGCAAACTTGATGCAGCCGTCCTTGCTTTTCAGTGCGCCGTAGAAGGATTTCAGGGTGGTGCGGAATGTGTCCTGAAGCTTGTCATCGCCAATGGCTTGCAACAACGGCTTGTCGTACTCGTCCACCAAAATCACGACACGCTCGCCGGTCTTTTCGTATGCTCGCTGAATAACTCCCTCAAAACGTGCGCCGAACGATTTTTCCAGTTCATTTCTGCCGTAAAGTTTTTCCCAATTGTCCAACGACAAAGCAATTCTGTCGTCTAAAGCCACTTTACTATCGTAATTATCAGTATTCAAATCCAGATGCAGCACCGGATGCACCGTCCATTTCTGCTCCAATTGCT
>CALFTM010000043.1 GCA_937916355.1 uncultured Bacteroidales bacterium | reverse complement strand
GAATTACAGCCCTCTTCTGTAACAATACCATATTGTCGTAATATCTCAACTTGATCAGCACTCCAATTGGCAAAAATTTGAAATATTTTCTTCATTTTATTCTAATTTTAATGCTTTTAAATTTTCTGGATAATCGTAAATTGAAGTTAATAATGCTACAAGGAGAATAAAAAATTTTTTCAAGAGAAAGAGTACCCTCCCTTCTACTTGATGAAAAATTTTGCATCTTTGCAGCCTCAAGTCCCCCAACAATCAGTTGCATGTGAAGAAGCATATAACCGAGAGACATAGGTATGAAATTTCGGCGTTATTGCAAGCGGGACAATTAAAAAGTTACATTGCAAAAAAACTGAATGTGCACACCCAATGTATTGGACATCCGGTCACAGCTTCGCCATTGTCAACCACAAAGATTGGCAACAAACAATTGAAAATGTTTATTCACAAATATAGCAAATACCAACCATATTCCGCAACGACACGTCAGAAAACTTCTATAAACGGCAATATTATATCTGCGGTTCATAATCACAGGGACACAAATTACGCACAAATAAAATTTTTGACAACATGACGAAGACAGAAGGCGAAATGTAGCATTTTTTTTGTCGCACAAGTTTAATTTTCCTCAAAAAAAAATTCTAAAAAAAGAACCCGTTTTTCATGATAATTCATTAAATTTGCACACTTTTTCGTCAGGCTTTATAATCCTCAGCAAAAAGGTTGTTTTTCAATCGGTAAAATTATAGACCAATATAAAAAATTTAAATTTTTAGCAATGAAAGGTGAAAGCGTGTTCGCCCCCAAATTTTTTTCATGTTTGAAAGATTACAAGAAGGGGCAGTTCGTGACCGACCTGATGGCAGGAATCATCGTAGGTATCGTGGCGATACCATTGGCCATCGCATTCGGAATCGCATCAGGAGTTGGACCAACAGAAGGTTTGGTCACTGCGATTATCGCAGGTTTATTGATTTCAGTTTTTGGAGGAAGCAAGGTTCAAATCGGAGGTCCGACCGGTGCTTTCATCGTTATCATCTACGGAATCATTCAAGAGTATGGATTGTCAGGGTTGATGATTGCAACCATCATGGCGGGCATTTTGCTTATCCTCATGGGGGTTGTACGCTTGGGTAGTGTGATTAAGTTTGTTCCCTACCCCGTCATCGTCGGATTTACCGGAGGTATCGCCCTAACCATCTTTTCTACTCAGATGAACGATCTTTTTGGGTTGGGCATCAAAAATGTGCCTGCCGACTTCATCCATAAATGGATTTGTTACTTCGAGAATTTCAGCCATATCAACTGGTGGGCGTTCGCCATCGGAATCATGAGTCTACTCATCATCATCTTCACCCCTAAAATCTCTAAAAAGATTCCGGGGTCTCTTGTGGCCATCATCGTGGCAACCATAGCTTGCCTGATTTTAAAGAACTATTTTGGCATTACCAACATTCAAACCATCGGAGATTTATATGAATTGCCTTCTGGCATACCAACTCCTCAGATTCCTGAAATTCAACTGACTGAGGGGCAAAGCTTCATGAA
This sequence comes from uncultured Bacteroidales bacterium, assembly GCA_937916355.1. Taxonomy (GTDB): domain Bacteria; phylum Bacteroidota; class Bacteroidia; order Bacteroidales; family Paludibacteraceae; genus UBA1181. The sequence goes on along the minus strand of CALFTM010000043.1, from coordinate 12,030 downwards.
GGTGATACAAAACTTGTTCCCTGCTGCGTTCACAATCGCCATGCTGGGTGCTATCGAATCCCTACTGTCCGCCATGGTAGCTGACGGAGTTATCAGCGACCGTCACAACTCCAATACAGAGTTGATCGGACAAGGTATCGCCAATGTCGTCGTTCCGTTCTTTGGTGGCATTCCTGCAACGGGAGCAATTGCCCGTACAATGACAAACATCAACAATGGAGGTAGAACTCCTATCGCAGGAGTAATCCACGCTGTCGTGCTTCTATTGGTACTGCTCTTTTTCGGAAAATTCGTAGGCTACATTCCAATGCCATGTTTGGCTGGTGTCTTAGTGATGGTTGCATACAACATGAGCGGATGGAAAACTTTCGTTTCACTATGGAAGAGTCCCAAATCTGATTTTTCCGTATTGATGACTACCTTCCTACTGACAGTCATTTTCGACCTCACGATCGCCATCGAAATTGGTCTATTGTTGGCTGTAGTATTATTCATCCGCCGTTCAAGCGAGACATCCGAAATTCATGTCTTCCATCATGAAATTGACCCCGGAGAAAATCTGGACATCGCCCTACACGAAGAGAAACTCCATATCCCTGACGGTGTTGAGGTTTATGAAATCGACGGGCCTTACTTCTTCGGTGTCGCCAATAAATTCGATGAGGTGATGCAGGATGTTGCAGAGACTCCAAAAGTGCGTATCATCAGAATGAGGAAAGTACCGTTCATCGACTCTACAGGACTACACAACCTCGAAAACCTCTGCCAACAATCTCAAAAAGCTGGAATTACGATTATCCTTTCAGGTGTGCGAAAAAATGTCGAGCATACACTTTTGAAAGCAAAAATGGATGTCTTAATCGGCAAAGAGAATATATGTCCGAACATCAACGTTGCATTGGAAAAGGCAGCGGAGCATGTGAAATAAATACGGTAATCTAAAAAAACTTCTAAAAAAGAGAGCAAAGATAGGAAAAGGCTGTGTCGTACCATTCAGCGCGACACAGCCTTTTTCTTTTAAATATGATGGCAGTTAAAGTTCAGCTTTCCAAAGTCCGTGGATATTACAATACTCGTACACCGCAATAACGGTAGCATCCTGCACACAAATGATAGCCTCTGGCTTATCGGTCAAATCGACCCGAATACAACCCTTATCCGTCTCAACCAAAATGAAAACAATATGATGAGAGCTTTCCATCGGATGGGGAACACTTCCGACTTCCACGAGGATTTTTTCTCCTCCTAACTTTGTAACCACCGGAACATGCTTTTCTCCGCTTGCGTCCACTGTATTAGGGATCAACTCCTCCATCTCTTCCCCACAACATACAACCGGAACACCAGAGTCCACAACCTTCACGATAACATTGCCGCAATGACGGCACTTAAAAAATTTTTTTGCCATAATTATAATTTTAAGTTAATATAAAAACCACTACATTTTATCATATAAAAAAATCAATACCACACCGCTTCAAAAGCACTACTCAACAACACACAAAAACATAACGCAAAAACATTATGTTCTAAAAATAGATTTTAACAAGCAAACAGAATATCACTCAAAGATGCTCTTAAATCTATCGTATAGCAAAAGTAGACAAACAAACATTAATCAAAACTACAAATTATCATAAAAAAACATAATTTAGGCTAACAAAAGAAAAAAGAGAAAAAAAAAGAGGGAAACATCCTCTCGACACTTCCCTCTAAAAAACCAAACAGATATTGAGCATTACGCTCAAAATTTCACAGAAGTAGTAAAGCTTAGGTTACTTGTTAATTCATCAAGCATTTATATTATATAACAAAAATCTCATTTCAATTTTCGAAGCGCAACTGCTCCGTTATGACCTCCAAAACCGAGAGAATCAGAAATAGCAAGCGTAATATCCGCCTTAACAGCCTTATTTGGTGTATAATTCAGATCACACAACGGATCTTGCTCTTTCAATCCTATTGTAGGGGTAACCACTCCATCTCTCAAAGAGAGAGCAGAAACAATCACTTCAACAGCACCAGCCGCACCTAACATGTGTCCGGTCATAGACTTTGACGAACTGATATGGAGTTTCTTTGCATTCTCCTCTCCAAACGCCAACTTGATCGCTTGGGTCTCTGACTTATCATTCAAAGGAGTTCCAGTTCCATGAGCGTTAACATAAACCACATCCTTTTCCGCATCATAATTAGCCTCATCCAAAGCCAATTTCAAAGCACGAGAAGCACAAGAACCATCTGGCTTAGGAGCTGTATAGTGGTGAGCATCACAAGTATTTCCGTAACCACACAATTCCGCATAAATCTTAGCACCACGAGCCTTTGCATGTTCATATTCCTCTAAGATGAGGATTCCTGCGCCTTCTCCAATGACAAAACCACCACGGCGGGCATCGAAAGGCAAAGAAGCTTCCAACGGGTTAGAAGACTTAGTCAAAGCCTTGCTATTAGAAAAACCACCCACTGCCAAAGGATTGATAGTAGACTCAGTACCTCCAGAAATTATCGCATCAGCATAGCCAAACTTTATGGCACGATAAGCCTCTCCGATTGCATGGGTACTTGTGGCACAAGCAGTAACGACCGGCAAACAAGGACCTTCAGCCTGATGTGCAATCGCAATATTACCAGCAGCAATATTTGAAATGATCATTGGAATGAAAAGCGGAGAAATTCTATTCGCACCCTCCTCGAACAATTTCTTGCATTCTCCGATGTAGGTCTGCATTCCTCCAATACCAGACCCCACATATACACCCAAACGCTCTGGTGCGATATTTCCTTTCAAACCACTATCCTCCATCGCCTGTGCAGCAGCAGCCAAAGCGAACTGGCAAAAACGGTCTGAACGACGCGCCATGCCTTTGTCTACACCGAAAGACTCGACATCGAAATCCTTCACCTCCGCAGCGACAGATACCGGCAAATTCTCCTTCTCAGGGTCGAAATATGAAATCTTTCCGATTCCGCACACACCCTCTTGAAGATTCTTCCAGAATGTCTCTACATTATTTCCAATAGGAGAAACAACTCCCATTCCTGTGATGACAACTCTTTTCATTATCCTATACGACTTGAATTTGCACTCATTACCTTTTCTGCCTCTTCCATCATTGTCTCAACAATTTCACGAGCAGGAGCCTGTTTCTTTACCAAACCAGCAATCTGTCCTGACATGAAAGATCCTTCTTCAATATTTCCATCCACAACAGCTTTTCTCAAAGAACCTGTACCGAAAGACAAAATCTCATCGCTTGTAACATTAGGATCCTTCTCCATCTTGTCGAAAGTTCGAGAAAATGCAGTTTTCAAAGAACGAACTGGATGACCTAACGTCTTTCCTGTCACGATAGTCTCTGAATCACTGGCAGAAATAATCTTCTTTTTGTAGTTCTCATGTGCCTTGCACTCATCAGCAACAAGGAAACAAGTTCCACACTGAACTCCCTCAGCTCCTAAAGAGAAAGCAGCAGCTACTCCACGACCGTCTGCAATACCTCCTGCAGCAAGCACTGGAATCTTTACAGCATCTACAACCTGAGGCACAAGCGACATTGTGTTCGTTTCGCCCACATGTCCACCAGATTCAGCACCTTCTGCAATCACAGCATCCACACCTGAACGCTCCAAACGGATTGCATACGGAACAGAAGCCACAACCGGAATGACAATCACACCTGCTGCCTTCCAATCCGGTATATACTGTGTAGGCATACCCGCACCAGTTGTAACAACTTTAACCTTCTCCTCGATTACAACCTTCGCAACTTCTGCAGCGAAAGGACTTTGCAACATTATATTAACACCGAAAGGTTTATCAGTCAATTGTTTGCATTTACGAATTTCTTCACGGACAAAATCTGCATTTGCATTCATTGCTGAAATAATACCTAAACCGCCAGCCTCAGAAACAGCCGCAGCCAAGTTAGCATCAGAAATCCATGCCATTCCACCTTGAAAGATTGGATATTTTATACCAATCAAATCGCAAATTCTACTTTTAATCATATTTAATAATTTATCGTTTAATCATCTTATTTATCATCACCATTTCAAAACACATGCTCCTGAAGTAAATCCAGCACCAAACGCACTCAACACCAGATAATCACCTTCTTTTAATTTCCCCTCCTTGTTCAACTCGTCTAAAAGCATCGGAATACTTGCAGAAGAGGTATTCCCATGATCATTGATGTTGTAAGGGAACTTTTCTTCGGGCAAATCAAGTTCATGTCTAATGGCATCTAATATGCGAACATTCGCCTGATGCAAAAGAAAGTACTTCACCTCATTGGACGTTATACCCTTCTTCTCAAGAACGGTCTTGATATCGTCGTAAGAGTGAGTTACGGCCAATTTGAAAACATCACGTCCCTTCATCTCTAAAAACGGATAAACATCCTGTTTCTCTCTGAACGGTGTTCCGTGATACCTTCGGTTGCAATTCAGAGCGTCAGTATATTGAGTGCTGATCTTATATTCGCAATCATCACCACCACTCGTCACAACCACCGCTCCTGCGCCATCACCAAACAAGACGCATGTCTCTCTCTTCTCCCAATCTGTAAAATAGGTAGTCTGCTCTGCACACACCACCAAAATATTCTTTGCCCTACCACTCTTCAAAAGAGCCTCTGCAACATCTAAAGAGTATATAAATCCCGTACAAGCAGAATTTAAATCTAATGTAGGACAATTTGCTTCAATCTCTTTATTAATTAAAGCTGCCATTGAAGGAGTAATCGTATCTCCAATCATGTTATGACACAATATGTAATCTATGTCGGCACATGCGATCCCTGCATCCTCAATACATCTTTGTGCTGCCAAAACAGCCAAATCTGTAATAGATTCTGTCGAGAGAACTCGTCGACTGCGAATACCTGTCCTTGTACGAATCCATTCGTCATTCGTCTCGACCATTTTGCTCAAGTCATCATTGGTAACAACCATACTTGGCAACGCACTACCAGTCCCTAATACTTTCATCCTTCAGTAAAATGTAACTTTCATTAAACATTATATTTTGTTAACTCCAACCACATATTAGCTCTTTAATAAAGCACTCTACCATTAAAAAAAACACACATGGTCGTTTATATTAACGATGCAAATTTAAAAATATGATATGGCAGTAAAAAATAAAAGTTGCTACCAATGAGGGTTGTGGGGCGAAATCTCCTATAAAAGGGTAAAAAAAAAGATATGTAGGTGAAATAAAAAAACAGTATCTTCCATAGAATGACAAATATTCATTATATTTGCATAAAATTTCATTTTATGACAAAAAAAATACCAAAATTTCTAACAGAAAAGGGTGACATCGCAAAGTTTTTATTGTGCGTCTTCACTCTTAGTCTTGTTTTCTCCTTAATATATCGTCCCAATATTTCAATAAAAGGTTTAGAGTCTACTGCTCATCCTCACTTCTACTTTTTAGCAATGCTTATTGGGGTGGGTATAATCTTATTGACAGCAAGCAGAATGCTTTTTTACAAACTCAACAAAAAAGAAAATTACACAATCAATGATGTCTATATATGGGGAGTACTCGAAATCATCATCATTACACTTGTGCTTTCTTTTATCTCCTTACAAACAACTGTGCCTCATACAAGACCCTACCTGACGGGTATTTTACCCAAAACTTTCCTTTCGGTCTTGTCTCTTCTGGCAATTCCTAATGTCATCTGCTACCTCTACTTCTCTTTAAAGGAGAAAAACACGCAAATCATTGAAATGGAAACAAATAGGAAATTAATGAAAAAACATGAATTAACCAAGGACACTATTAACTTCTATGACGAGAAGGGTGTTTTCAGACTTTCCATCAGATTAGAAGACCTTCTCTTCATCCAGTCTGCCGATAATTACGTGTTCATAAATTACCTTAACAACAAACAAGAACAGACCAAATTTACACTAAGAAACACACTTAAAAGCATGGAGGAAAATTTCCATGAAACAAATTTAATCAGATGCCACCGCTTTTACATCGTAAATCTTCAAAAAGTGAGGGTTCTAAAAAAAGAAAAAGAGGGACTCGTTCTCGAATTGGATACTCCCCAATCGACCGAAATCCCCGTTTCTAAAACATATATGCAAAACATCGCAGAAAAGTTTGGAAACAGTTAACTGCTTCTTCTGAGTTTGCACAACCATTCAAAATAACTGCTCGATAATTTAACTGGAATGGAATAGAGAGACTTAAGCATCTCTCCAATCTCCATTGTCCTTAATCAACTGAACGAGACGTTCTACCGCCTCCGCTTCTGGTATCAACTTTTCTATGCATGTCTGCCCTTTATATAAATTAACCATTCCTCTGGCAGAACCAACATAACCATAGTCCGCATCGGCCATCTCTCCCGGACCATTTACAATGCAGCCCATTACCCCTATTTTCAATCCTTTTAAATGAGAGGTTCGTTTTTTTATGCGCGCAATGGTTGCTTCTAAATCATAAAGGGTACGTCCGCAGCCCGGACAAGAGATATATTCTGTTTTAGAAAAACGCACACGGGCACCTTGTAATATTGTGAACATTAAAGATGTGACTTCTGACTGTTGGAAATTTGGGGCATCCACCCAAATACCATCACCCAAACCATCTATGAAGAACTGACCAAAATCGGCAGCTGCCTTTATCTGCAAATCTTCCAATTCCGCATCGTCATAACGACGTCGGATGATGACTGGAATTTTTATACCATCATTCATCAGACGATGGAAAAACTCTCGTTGTCCATTAATACCATCCTGTGAATCTTTGCAGATGAAAGGATCTAAAACTAAAACAGTATCTGATGGATAGGAAGCGTATTCAGACTTGAATCGTTCATATTCACCAATATGGAAGAATTTGACATTCAAATCTCCGGTTGCAACATCAGATGTGTTTCGCTTTAAAACATCATCTTTTGAAGAAAAATAGTAGTCTGATTTCTCATCTTGCAACGAAGCTACAACAACGGGCAATCCTCCTATTCCGTTAAATTTCAAACTATCCCTTTTATGGTACGAATAGGGATCAAAAGAAGCAGAAAACGTCGATAAAGGTGTTAATCCGTCTCTTCGCAAAGGTGCAGTTGCAGTAACGTACTCCACCAACTTTTTCGCTACAGGGATTTCATGCTCTGGAGCTTCACTCAAAGAGACTCGGATGGTGTCACCTATACCATCTTGCAACAAAGCGCCTATTCCCAACGCAGACTTCACTCTACCATCTTCTCCATCACCAGCCTCTGTGACACCAAGATGCAAAGGGAATTTCATATTCTCTTTCTCCATTGTAGCGACCAGTAAACGAACCGTCTCCACCATTATCATCGTATTGGACGCTTTAACAGAAATGACAATGGAAAAAAAATCATAAGCCACACAGAGACGTAAAAATTCCATACAAGACTCTACCATTCCATAAGAAGTATCTCCATAGCGGGAGAGAATCCTATCAGAAAGAGAGCCATGATTGACCCCAATTCGGATGGCTGCGGAGTTTCTTTTGCAGATATCAAGCAGAGGATAAAGTTTCTCTTTTATTTTCTCTATTTCAAGTTGGTACTCTTCATCTGTATAATCAAAATGTTTTTGCGTATGAACTCTATCCACAAAATTACCCGGATTGATACGAACCTTTTCCACTTTTTCGGCAGCTGTGAATGCTGCTTGAGGATTAAAATGGATGTCTGCCACTAAAGGGACGGAAGAAGAACGCGCACGCAACTCCTCTCTTATCAAACCCAAGTTGAGAGCCTCCTTCACTCCTTGTGCGGTAAAACGAACAATTTCTCCTCCTGCAGTCTCTATCCGCATCGCCTGAGCGACACTGGATGCAATATCGTTGGTATCCGTATTCGCCATTGACTGTACTCGAATAGGGTTGTTTCCTCCTATTTCGACCTCTCCTACCCTAACTGGAATAGTATCTCTTCTTTTGTATTGAAACATAATATTACATTATTTGCATTCTGAAAACTTTGTTTCACAAAGGTAGAAAATCATATCGAGCTATCCTTAAAAAAACAAAAAAAAGGTTGACCTTTTAGTCAACCTTTTTTTGAATATCAGAATTCTAAAAATCATTTCACATTTTTCACATCCTTCGTCTCTTCATTTTTCTTAAAATACTTCAAGAAAAGGTATGCCAAAGGAGTTGCGATAAACCATGATGAGTAAGTTCCAACAATCACACCCATCAACATTGCAAAGATGAATCCACGAATAGTCTCACCACCAAAGAAGAAGATAATGATCAATACGACCATAGTACTCATAGAGGTACTAAATGTACGACTCAACGTAGATCTTAACGCTCCATTGATAGTCTGACGTATATCCGCACGAGGATGAAGACCTAACATCTCACGAATACGGTCGAAGATAACCACCTTATCATTGATTGAGTAACCAATCACAGTCAAAATCGCAGCAATGAACGACTGATCAATCTCCATTGAGAACGGCATGATATTCTGCAATAACGAGAACAGACCGAAAATAAACAATGTGTCATGAATCAATGCGATAACTGCTCCCAAACTGAATGAAATATTACGGAAACGAACTAAAATATAAAGACCGATACCTATCAATGAGAGAACCACTGCCCAAATTGCAGATGTCTTGATATCGTCAGCCATCGTAGGTCCAACCTTTTGAGAACTTTGCAAACCAAATGTCTCACTATCATCTGAAGTAGAAAGACGAGCCACTCCATTTTCAACCACATAACGATTCAAGAACATTTCCTGAGACACACCCTCGTTCAACAATGATTTAACACCATTGTAAACTTTACTTTCAATTTCAGCATCGACATCTCGATCGTTCTCATTAATCTTATAGTTGGTAGTGATACGCAACTGATTTTCATTTCCAATCGTAATCACAGAAAGAGAACTCTCTTCAAACGTCCCATCCAAAAGCTTCGCAACATCAACTGATGAAACCGGTTGTTCAAATCGAACAATGTAATTTCGTCCTCCAGAGAAGTCTACACCCTTCTTCATTCCGTTTAGAGCCAAAGAACCTAAACATACTAACAAAACTGCACCTGAAATTAAGAAGAAAGTATTACGCTTAGCTAAGAAATCAAGATTAACATTCTGGAACCAATTTTCAGTAATCTTAGTAACAAATTTCAAATCATGATACTTGTTATTCTTCTCCAACAACCATTCAAAAATCAAACGAGAGATGAAAACCGCCGTAAAGAAAGAACATAAGATACCGATAATCAAAGTTGTCGCAAAACCTTTGATTGGACCTGTACCAAATACGAACAACACGATACCAGTCAATATGGTGGTAAGGTTCGAGTCGATAATTGCACTGAAAGCATTTTTGTAACCATCGGCAAGCGCCTTTTTTATTCCTTTTCCTGCTCTAAGTTCTTCCCTTGTACGTTCATATATCAACACGTTGGCATCCACAGCCATACCCAAGGTCAACACAATACCTGCGATACCCGGCAAAGTAAGAACTGCACCAAAAGAAGCCAACACCGCGAAAATGAAGAAGACATTACATAATAGAGCAAAATCCGCAACAAGTCCCGGAACCAAGCCATAATAGAATATCATGTAAAGCAATACGAGGACGAAAGCAACCACAAATGAAATCAAACCTGCATTGATAGCCTCCTGACCCAATGACGGACCAACAACATCCTCTTGTACGATATGAGCTGGGGCAGGCATCTTACCAGACTTCAACACATTTGCCAAGTCTTTTGATTCCTGAACTGTAAATCTTCCTGAAATTACAGAACGACCACCTACAATTTCTCCTTCCACATTTGGATAAGAATAGACATAATCATCCAAAACAATAGCGATGCTTCTGCCAATATTATCCTTAGTCAAACGAGCCCAAATCTGAGACCCTTCCTCATCCATTTCCATGTTAACTACGGAAGCAGAAGAGTTTTGTGCATAATCAGCATTTGCATCCACGATAACAGAGCCATCCAAAGGAGCTTTTCCATCTCTTCTTGTTGCATGAAGAGCGATCAACTCAAACCACGAACCAGCCTCATCAATTGCCTTAACAGACCATTTAGGAACGAAGCCATTTGGCAAAATCTTTCTCTCTTGAGCCAATCTAAAATATTCAGACACTTTTGCAGTATCCTTCATGTGTACATATCCGATGCAAGGACCTTTTCCTGCACGTCCGGTCTGCGGATCAACCATCAACTGAACAATTGAATAGAAAGGATTCTCTGAAGCCCATTTTTCTGCATCTTTATTTACAGTCGCAGTATCTGAAGAAGCAAGCATCAAACTATCCAACGCAGAAGAAGCTGCTGTATCTGCAGTTGCGACAGCAGCAGAAGTATCCTCACTGACAGATGGAGCATCAAGCTTAGCCATTTCTCTTGCCATGTTGTTCACAGCCTCAAGAGCAGGGAACACTTCAGACAACTCATAAGTCTCCCAAAACTCCAAGTTTGCAGAACCCTGTAAAAGCTTTCTTACACGCTCAGGCTCTTTCACACCCGGCATTTCAATCAAAATACGACCAGCAATGTCCAACTTCTGAATGTTAGGTTGAACCACACCAAAACGGTCAATACGAGAACGAAGGACGTTGAAAGAGTTATCTATCGCACTCTCAACTTCTTTCTTCAAAACCTCAACTACCTCATCATCAGAAAATGTAGTTTCGATTTTATCGCGCATTTCATAACCTGAGAAAATTGAAGTCAAAGGCAATCCTTCATTTACCTCTTTGTGAGCCTCAGCAAATAGATCTACAAAGTCACGTTGATTTGTCAACTGCTTCTCTTTCGCTAATTTCATGGCTTTCACAAACGCTTCTGATTCACTTTGCGTTCCTGCCAGAGAGGTCAAAATGTCAGCAACAGACACTTCCATTACAACATTCATACCGCCTTTCAAGTCCAAACCTAAGTTCAACTCTTTCTCTCTACACTCTTTTAAAGTGTACCCCAACCAAACCTTCTCTCCAGATAATGAGTCAAGATAGGCTTGACACTCAGGAGTTCCTTCTCCGTACAAATCCTCTCCTTTTCCCTTGTAGTAAGAAGAGACAATGCTAAAAGAAAGATAGAAAAGACAGATGAGCGCAAACGCGGCTGCAATCACCTTAACAAATCCCTTGTTTTGCATTTCTTTTAAAATAGTTTATAATTAATTTTTATTTATATTTACTTGTTAGTTTTTACAAACAACTTGCAAAGATATATTTTTTTTGGTATTTCTCGCTATTTGAGAGATTAAATTCTGAAAAATTAAACTGGTATTCAACCTTTTTTTCAGTCCTTTTCTTCTTCTAATTCTAAATCTCGGTAAATAACTTTTGTGTTTTCCGTGTTCTTAAAAGAGAACATATAGACGGTTCCTTGGGTGCAAACCTCCCCTTGTGCATTGGAAATTGTCACATCCACAACACCTACATTGCGCATCACCTTACTCAATTTTCCTCGAATAGTGAGTGCGCCATCATTCGTCGCCACACTCTTCAGAAACTTCATTTCTAATTTGGAAGTCACGCAAGTCGCTTTCATGTGATAATGGACAACCCACTCTGCCATCTCATCAACTATAGCTGATTGGATTCCTCCATGCAAAACATTTTGCCAACTTTGAAAATGATCTTTTGGATTCCAAATCGATACCAAATCATCTCCATCTACATAAAATTCCATTTGTAAACCTGAAGGATTATGTGGCGCACAACCAAAACAATTGTATCCTTCAATCCCAAGCCAAGGATTTTTAATTTTTTTCATGATTTTTTTATTCTTTCGTTCTCTAAATTATAAAAATCACTTTATAAGTATAATTCACCATCAAAATACATACCCATCCAAAAAAATTTCTCTCAAGAGGGACATCGACATCAGACGTTAAAACACAATCAAAATCACTCATAATCCTCTTTACCCAATGATTCACTCCACCTTCCACCCCTCAATCGTACGCTCTTCACTGGAGAAGTTCACCCCGACCTTCACAATCGGTCGGCCGTCGTTGAGGTAAGGGTCGGCGTAGCCCTTTT
>CALFTM010000042.1 GCA_937916355.1 uncultured Bacteroidales bacterium | reverse complement strand
TCACCCTTTAAGGCCTCCATTAAAGCCTCAAGGTTTTCTTTGTCTTGAATATCGTTTTTGTTGAATGACACATCAAAACCATCTAACTCAAGTTCTCCAAATAATCGTTTGAATCTAAAATTACCTTGTGCTCCAAACAATGATTTAGGGAAATATCTTCCATCTGTTTCGGCACCTACAATCACACGTCCTCTACGTAACAAAACGAGTCCATTCTGTGTATTGTTGATATCCTTTAGAATTGCAATAAATCCTTTTGCACGATACTTGCAAAATTTGAAATCTATCTCCTTCTTCCAATGTATTCTTTCCCCATTAGGCGTTTTAGCAAATGGAGCCTCTAAAACTGGATACTCATTAAACGCAAGAGGTTCTCCTTCAACAAATAAATCCATTTCGTTTGCACGAAGAGATTGTCTATATATGCTGGCTACCTCAAGTTTAATCTTGTCAACACTTTTTTGAGATGGCGAATTCTTAGTGGGTTCTTCTATCGTTACAATGGTATAATGAGACGACTCTAATGTGGGGATTTCATCATATGGTAACTCCTTAACATCATTGTCTAATACATACTGTAGATCAAACTCATAGAATCGTTCAACTGATTCTCCAATTGCAGACGTGCGTACCGACCACTTATTTCCCAACCAGCCAGCTGCGGTCTTCATTCCCATACCGAATTCATTCAGTCCCTTATTGTCCTCTGGCGTTTCTGCTGTCATAAATGCTTTCTGGAAACTCGCAAAATCAAGACCTCCTGCATTGTCAGATATGGTAATCTTTCGAGCTCGATTATCATCTGTATTCCAATCGAATTCAATAGTTACTTTAAACCTAAAGTCAGAATTGATAGATTGAAAATAATCTTTATTGTTGCGATATGATTGCAGCGCATTATCAATAAACTCAGCAATAGCATGAGAAACCGTGTTCGGCAGGTCTGCATACCTAGCGAACATTGTGGTGCCAATAGCAATACTTACAGTTGATTTATTGTTCATATCCTAAAAGTTTTTCAGCTATAATTGTTACTATGTCTACATTTACTGCATTACCTAATGCTTCGTATATTCTAGTTCTCGAAAGATGACCAAATTTAAGTTTTCCCATACCCTGAAGAGCTGCAGCCTCTTTAGTTGACAAATATCTACCAAATCGGATATCTTCTTGTGTTAATCCATACTGTTCTAACTCCTCGTCAGAATATGTAGGAATACACTCTTTGGGTAGCTCTATCCAAGGGAGTATTGGCACCTGTGTTCCTACAAGATTTAAGGCTGGTGAGAATGTTGGTAATTTAACCCTAATACCCGATGCTCTAAATTGTATGATTTTATGCTTAAGGTCGCCATCATTATTCCCTCGACAATTCCATTCAAGTTTTTGATGACTATTATCCCAGTCCTTAATGTTTTCAATCCATGTACACAGCCAGTCCGCATTTTCGGACCAGAATTCACGATTTTGTCTAATGTATCTTATTTTCCATTCAGGGAATTTATCCGCTGTATCTGTTTGCGCATAAATCGGCAACTGTCTTAGACAATCCTCATGGGAAGGCCCATTAATTACCCATCCTAATTTACCCTTATGACCTTTAAGTTGTTTCTTTGATTGTTTGAATGGAGCAATATCTTCATACTCATAATCAGCGTCGAACTCCATTGCCCAAATAGGAAATTTTGGAATGATACGATTACGCAATTTTAACTCATCAAGAAACATCTGCCATACCTTCAACTGCTGATAAGTTTTTAAAGCTAATGGCTGAATGTCTGTATCATCTTTATCTATAATCCTACTTATGTCACACTGTTTATCCTTTTCTCCTTTCGGAAATACAAACTCTTTTGAACCTGATTTTTCTGCCAAATCTTTGCGAATTCCTACAATGTATATACGCTTACGATGTTGTGGTATTCCAAATTGATGAGGAGAAAGGATCTCGCCACTTACATAATATCCCAATGCATCTAATCGTTCTTGTATTATTCTCCATGTGTTACCATTATCGTGACCTTTTAAATTGGAAACATTTTCTAACAACAAAAATCTGGGTTTATCATCTGATTTTCCTCTCTCTTCGATAATAGCACATATGTAATCGAACATATTGCCACGTCCCTCATCTGAAAAACCTTGTCGTTTTCCTGCTTGACTAAATGGCTGACAAGGGAAACCCGCGCACAAAATATCATGATGCGGAATTGAAGTCAAATCAACTTTGGTGATATCTCCTTCGATTCGAGGATTATCTGGAAAATTGATTTTATATAATTTCTGTAGATCTTCCTTTAGTTCGGAAGTGAAAACACATTTACATCCAAGTGATTCCAATGCAATATGAAAACCTCCAAGTCCAGCAAATAAGTCAATAAATGTAAGTGTATTATTAGTTATTCTCATTGCTGTCTATTAATTCTTTCGGATTAACATTCAATATCTTTGCTATCTCAAATAGCACACCCATATTCGTCTTGCGACGATTACAAACGTAGGAGTTCACCATACAGAAACTCTTGCCAAGTCTCTCCGCCAGCCAAGTTTGTTTAATTCCGCGCTCTTCAAGCACCTCTTTTATGCGGTTCATGGGTTTATCCATTTCGTTATTATTTACTATCATACTACAAAGTTATAAAATATTATGCGATATTAAGAGAAAGTAAGATAATATTTTTATGTAGTTATTGAATGAATTCTAACTAAGGGACAAGAAAAACATCACCTTCTATAGGATTCATTCTCGAAAACTACTTTTTCTACCATTTCATTGAGGCGGTCGACGATGCGTTTATTCCTTTACATTTGCAGATATTATGAGTTTCTTTATATCCGTCTATCTTTCAGTAGGAGTTTTTGAGAAGTGCCCAAACATACTCTTTTGGCTTCTCAAAAGAAGATAAATTAAGTGCCTATTTTGGGGTGACAAGCTTCTTTTTTTTTCTTTTGCCAAGCATGGTTTGTTATTATGTTAACTCCACCAAAGAGGTTAAAACTTTAAGGTGGAGTTATGAGCATAATTTAATCAATCAAAATTTTCAAGCATCAAGAAATTTCTCAAGTGTAGATGAGTGATTCCATTATCATCATTACGTGTAACGCCCGGAGTCATCGAAACTACATATTTGGGATAATTATCCTTTATATTATGCAGATTTCCAAATTCTCGTTCTCTGGTTTCGTCATTTGCAATTATATATGCAGCCTGAATGTAGATTCTTTTGGTACCGGCTTTCTTCGTGCAAACAAAATCTATTTCACCGGCTTGTAGTTGACCAACATTAACCTTATAACCCAACCCGATAAGATGTTGGTAGATGATATTTTCAATAACCTTTTCTATGTCACCTTCACGTGTACCTTCAGTCTGCGCATTTCTCAGCCCATGATCTTCAAAGTAAAATTTGTCATTGCTTTCAAAAAGACGTTTGCCGTGAATATCATACCTATTTACTTTGTGAATAATATAGGCATCCTCCAAATATTGTGCATAGTCGATAACTGTATCAGGAGAAACAGATGTGCCTTGAGACTTCATGAACTTGGAAATGCTAGAAGCCGATATAATCTTACCGATGTTGTCAGCAATAAAATCAGTCAACTTCTCCAGAAATGACACATTGCGGATATTGTTTCTCGAGATGACATCTTTTAAGAGGAGAGTGTTCAACACATCCTTTTGATATTCAATTGCATCATCTTCATCCAATCCCATCTTCTTAAGACCAGGTAGACCACCAAACTAGATATACTTTGCCAATGCGTCATCTTCGTCCTGCAAATTATGGATTTGAAAACACTGGCAAAGATGATACTTTTATCGATTATAAACGAAGAAACATATAAAGTAATTCGTTTTATCTTTCATAATCGAAGAAATTCATTCCTTCTGATTTGAATAGCTATATCATTCTAAAGTTACGTCTATCAGTCTATTCTCTCCTACAGTTTCTGTCCACCTTTTCTATCCACCATCTTCATAATTTAGCGTATCTTTTCATTTTTTTTGAGTTCACTTTAGGGTTCATTTTGGGGTTCATATCATCGCACTGTCATTCTATTCGATAAAATGGAAAATGTGAAATAACTACCTTCTTTTAGTTAGGATTATGTGAAAATACCGAACAAAAACAAGTAGGATAATGTGAAATTTCTACATATTTATAGCTTGGATTATGTGAAAAGTGTTATCTTCGCAGTTGTAATCAAAGATTTTAGATATGGATAAACTGCTTAGAAGAAAAGTTGATAGCTATTTGA
>CALFTM010000041.1 GCA_937916355.1 uncultured Bacteroidales bacterium | reverse complement strand
TGATAATGCGTTTCGATTCATTGCGCGAGATAGAGACATCTATGGCTGTCGAGGTCAGGAAACTGCATCATGTTGGAATAGAGACAGTTCCCAAACGGAGCACCTTGTCGGATGCCAATGCCAGACGTTCGGAGAAGTTCTTTGAGGAGGTCTACCGTGATTTGTACGAGGCCAACAAGGGCAAACTTTCGTCGGACAGCCGACGGAACGGAGCCGAAGGCTGGATAAAACAGCTGCGCATCATAGACTCCACCACCATATCACTGTTCTCTAACGCCATTTTCAAGGGTGTTGGGCGTCATCCTAAAACAGGCAAGAAGAAAGGTGGCATAAAGGTGCACTCGGTGATACATGCCAATGAGGGTGTCCCATGCGATGTGCAGTTCACCTCAGCCGCCACGAACGACTCATTCATGCTTGCGCCAAGCCATTTCAATCACGAAGAGATAGTCGCAATGGACCGCGCATACATCAATTACGCAAAATTCGAGGAACTAACGGACCGAGGGGTTGTCTATGTCACTAAAATGAAGAAGAGCCTCAGATATGAGGTGCTTGTGGACTGCATGAGCCAGAACCCGAAGGGGGAAACGGAACATCGGGAGCAGGTTGTGGTGTTCCGTAAGGACGGAATCAACCATATCGCCAGAATCGTCACATACGTGGACATCAAGAAAGGGAAGGAGCCTAAACTCGTATCCCTGCTGACCAACGATTTTGACATGTCAGCGGATACGATCGTAGCGATATACCGTCGCAGATGGCAGGTAGAGTCCCTTTTCAAACAAATTAAGCAGAACTTTCCCCTGAGATATTTCTACGGGGAAAGTGCCAATGCGATAAAGATCCAAATTTGGGTCACCCTCATAGCAAATTTACTACTTTCGGTGCTGCAAAGCTCGTTGCAGAGGTCTTGGAGTTTCTCCGGCCTTGCTACAATTGTTAGAATCACGCTAATGTATTACATCAATATGGAGAAGTTATTCAACAATCCGTACAAGGACTTGGAAAAAATGCTCGCAGAATCCTTGGAATCGCCTCCTGAAAACATTGAAAACCTCCAAGAGGGGGCTTATCCATGCTCATGATAACGTAAAATATTATTTATGAGAGTGTTACTGAACTGATTTATTGTTTAGCGGACAGTAATATTTTGAAAATTGTTCATGTTTTAGGCGATTATTTGTACTAAAAAAAGGGCTGGATCCTACAAATGGAATCCAGCCCTTTTTTGTCAGAAACTTTTAGCGGACAGTAATGGTTAGGAGTGTCTATTTCCCCGTGGTCGCATCTTTAAAGTTGTTCTCTTTAAAGGCTTTTTTCATCTCCTCAATCTGGGTTTTACAATTTTTTGAAATGCTGTTTGTGCGATTCGCAACTTCTCTTAGCATTTCTGCTGTTAGTTCGGACTGGTTTTGTAGAAAAGCATCTTCGAGTGCTTCGTTTACAACCGACTCAATGTCTGCTCCATTAAAACCTTCGGTTTCATTTAATAATTTTGTGAAGTCGTTATCTTTTTTAATTTCTCTTTTCCGTCCATTATTTTTTCGCTTGCTGATATGAACGTCAAAAATTGCTCTGCGCTCTTCATCGTTGGGTAGGTTTACACAGAAGATTTCGTCAAAACGACCTCTTCGTTTTAGCTCCGGCGGAAGTGCGTCTGCATTGTTGGCTGTTGCAATGACATACACACTGCTTTTTTTGTCTTGCATCCATGATAGGAAATAGCCGAACATCCTTGTCAAAATATCATTGTGTCCGCCAATGCCTGAGAACCCTTTTTCTATTTCGTCTATCCACAAAATACATGGTGATACATATTCTGCCATTTCTAATGCTTCGTTTAGTTGTTGTTCACTTTGACCAACATATCTTCCTTGAACAGTTGCAAAA
>CALFTM010000040.1 GCA_937916355.1 uncultured Bacteroidales bacterium | reverse complement strand
GCAGGGTGTTGTGCAAATTTCTTCTTCTGGTCATCATAAGCATACATTCCGTTGGTCGTGGAGACCCACAAATCCTTTTCGTCTTCATAAAAACCTGTGATGGATTTAAAGTAGGTTTCATGAAAATCGTCTGGCATGAGGTTGTCAAAACTGTCAGTCTTCTCATTATAAGACAATAATACGCCGTTGTTGCTTCCAATCAGCAACTGACCCGAACGTGTCGTATGCAAATAAAGAATTTGATTCCTGCAAAGTGAAGGGTGTTCCTCTAAATAATAATTTCTGAATTGTGTTCCATCAAACCTGCTCAAACCATACTCTGTAGCGATCCATAAAAAACCATTCTTGTCCTGCACCACGTCATGCACATAGTTGCAACAGAGGCCATCAGCATTAGAATATCGTTGGAAAGTATAATACTCCCCTGCCAATGAAGGAATGGCATGGAACACCAGTAGCAATATTATCAAAAGTCTAACCCGCATCAATAAAAAGTGTATAATGAAATCTAATAATAAAATCGAGAACCCAAAAGAGAGTGGACACCCCAAAAGTGAACATGGACACCCTAAGAGAGTGGACACCCTAAGAAAGTGGACAAATATACAAATAAAACTTCACTTCCTCCCTATTTTATCTCTCCATCCATCGTAATTATCGGTTCTTCTTCTACAGGGTTTTCTCCATCTTCATCAAGTCGGTTTCCGCAATACTTGCAGAACTCGGCATCATCGTCATTCCCCGGTTTGTGGCAATGCGGACAAGGTATCGCTTTTTTCTTCTTTTTGTTGGACTCTGCGATCATTTGGGCAGATACGATACCGGTAGGGACTGCCAAAACCGTGTAACCCAACAACATGACAACAGCAGACAGAAATCGCCCCACACTTGTGACGGGTGTAATATCACCATATCCCACAGTGGTCATCGTCACAATAGCCCAATAGATACTGTTCGGAATGTCATAGAAACTACTACCTTCCATGCCTCCTTCAACCATATACATGACCGTCCCCACACAAGTTGCCATCAATAGCACAAATACGAAAAAGACCGTGATCTTCTTGGAACTCGCTTTTAGGCTATCCAACAAGACCTCTCCTTCTCGCCAGTAGGAGAAGAGTTTAAAGACTCTGAAAACACGCAACAAACGGAAAATACGGATGGTCAATAATCCGTGAGCTGCCGGAAAGATCACACTCAAATAGGTAGGCAACGTGGACAACAAGTCAACGATACCCCAGAAGCTCAGCACATACGAAGAGACCTTAGGGGCGCAGTAGAG
Source organism: uncultured Bacteroidales bacterium (assembly GCA_937916355.1). Classification (GTDB taxonomy): domain Bacteria; phylum Bacteroidota; class Bacteroidia; order Bacteroidales; family Paludibacteraceae; genus UBA1181. The sequence goes on along the minus strand of CALFTM010000040.1, from coordinate 12,604 downwards.
CCTCAACAGATACTCTATCGTGAAAAAGACTGTAAACATCCACTCCAAAACCGACAGGAACAGTCTGAAAGAGGGAGGAAAAAAAGAGAGACTCTCCAATATGACAACCATCACACTGACAACAATGAAACTCAACAAAAGGACATCAAACATTCGTCCCCAATGCGTATCAGTGTCATATACAACCATATATATTTTTTGCTTCAAATCCTCATTATTGAGAAAAGCTTCTATTTTTTTCTTCAATTTACTAAACATATCTTCTCTTTTATCTTCTATTATGAATTACTACACTAAAAATTTAGCATCAACTAAAAAAAAGACCAAACGCCCCTGTATGTTCTTCAAATATTTTTATTCCAATGGCAATTAAGACCAAACCTCCTATCAACTGCACGTTCACCGGCAGTCTTTTTCCTGCAAAGCAACCGATGTAATTTCCCACTACAAAAAAAACAGCACTAAAAAGAAATAGTAATATCACCGTCATACACAAAGCCTCCATCGGAAACGAGACAAAAACCAAACCCGTCCCGATTTCATCGACTCCGGATGCCAACACCATCAGAAACAGTGTTGAAAATTTAAAATCCTCTCCTAAAGGAGTCTCGTCTGGCTCTTCTTTTGAAAAGCCTTCTTTAATCATCTTACCTCCTAAAAAAGTCAAAATCAGCAATGCCAACCAATGATCCCACGCCGAAATCAAATCTTTAAATCCTATTCCCAACAGCCAGCCGATCAAAGGCATAAAAGCATGCAACACTCCGAAAACTACACCAGACTTTACCATATAAAGCCAACGGAATTGCTTAATGGCAGTTCCGTTAGCTACTGATACTACGAAGCAATCTACGGACAGCGCGATTGCCAAAAAGACTATAGAAATAATATCCATAGATATTACCCCTTAGCGCACTCCAACGCCTGCTCAATATCTGCAATGATGTCTTCCGCATCCTCAATTCCTACCGAGAATCTGATAAGGTCTGGACGGACACCTGCAGCGATCAACTGCTCATCTGTCAATTGTCTGTGAGTGTGTGAGGCAGGGTGCAAAACACAGGTTCTCGCATCCGCCACATGAGTAACGATGCAAGCCAACTGCAAACTATCCATGAAACGAATAGCCGTCTCACGACCTCCCTTCAAACCGAAAGTCACGACACCGCATGATTGACCATTACGGAACTGCTTTTGCGCCAATTCATAGTACTTGCTGGACTTCAATCCCGGATAGTTGACCCATGCCACTTCCGGACGACTCTCCAAATATTCTGCGACCTTCTGTGCATTTTCACAATGACGTGGCATACGAACATGCAAAGACTCCAGTCCTATATTGAGGAGGAACGCATTCTGCGGAGCTTGGATAGAACCCAAATCCCTCATCAATTGTGCAGTTGCCTTAGTGATGTACGCTCCTTTTCCAAAAGCCTGACTGTAAGCCAAACCGTGGTATGATTCATCAGGTTGTGTCATGCCCGGGAATTTATCTTTATGAGCCTCCCAATCGAAGTTCCCACTATCGACAATACAACCTCCCACATTAGTGGCGTGACCATCCATATACTTTGTTGTCGCATGGGTGATAATATCACAACCAAACTCGAACGGACGACAATTGATCGGTGTCGGGAAGGTGTTGTCAATAATCAAAGGCACACCATGAGAATGTGCGATTCGTGCGAATTTCTCAATATCCAACACACTCAAAACCGGGTTGGCGATAGTCTCTCCAAACAAACATTTGGTGTTCGGACGAAACGCCTTTGAAATCTCCTCTTCTGAAGCATCCGGGTCTACAAAAGTACACTCGATGCCCAACTTCTTCATTGTAACAGAAAATAAGTTGAATGTACCGCCATAGATACAAGAAGAAGAGACGAAATGGTCGCCCGCCTCGCAGATATTGAAGATGGCGTAAAAAGAGGCTGCCTGACCTGACGAAGTAAGCATTGCTGCCACTCCACCTTCCAACTGACAAATCTTTTCTGCCACAGCATCATTGGTCGGATTTTGAAGTCTTGTATAAAAATAACCTGACGCTTTTAAGTCAAACAGGTCGGCCATCTGCTCGCTCGTGTCATACTTAAATGTTGTAGACTGATAAACCGGCAACACACGAGGTTCTCCTTTTTTGGGAGTCCATCCAGCTTGGACACAAAGCGTTCCTACTCCTTTTTTCTTATTTCCCATTCTTTATTTTATTTAATTAAAATTCTTTTTTTTAGTTTCATCTGCAAATTTAAGAAAAGAGATGTTCTCTTACTCTATTTTCTGAAGAAAATTATGCTAACTTTGTGTCTGTTGTTCATTTTTTTTAAATTATCTAAATTATGAAATATATCGGAGCTCATGTCAGTGCGTCCGGAGGTGTGGAAAACGCCCCACTCAACGCCATGAATATAGGAGCAAAAGCTTTTGCTCTTTTCACAAAAAACCAAAGACAGTGGCATAGTGCGCCTCTTACTCAAAAATCTTGCGAATTATTCAAAGAGAATTGTGAAAAGGCTCAAATCAAACCTGAACATATTTTGCCACACGATAGTTACCTCATCAATTTGGGGCATCCGACGGAAGAGGGACTGGAGAAATCGAGAGCTTCTTTCCTTGAAGAGATGCAACGTTGCGAACAATTGGGCTTGAAACTGCTCAATTTTCATCCGGGAAGCCACCTAAAACAGATTTCAGAGGAGGAGTGCCTGCGCCGCATCGCAGAATCCATCAACATTGCCTTGGACAAGACCAACGGGGTCTGCGCCGTGATTGAGAACACGGCCGGTCAAGGCTCAAACGTCGGAAACAAATTTGAGCATTTGAAATATATCATCGAAAAGGTGGAAGACAAGAGCCGAGTGGGAGTCTGCATCGACACCTGCCACACTTTCGCAGCGGGGTACGACCTCACGACAGTGGATGCGTGCGAAAACACCTTCCGATTATTTGACGAAATCGTAGGATTTAGTTATCTTCGTGGTGTCCATCTGAACGACTCCAAAAAGGAGGTGCAATCAAAAGTGGACAGGCATGAAAGTATCGGATCCGGACACATCGGGGAAACTTGCTTCAAATGGATGATGCAAGATGCTCGATTCGATGACATCCCCCTGATTCTGGAAACTCCGGACGAGCCAATCTGGGCGAAGGAAATCGAATTACTTTACAAATTCCATAACAAGATTCAATAATTTTTTCTATTAACATAAAAACTGATAAGTATGGAGAATTATGGTGTAGAATTAGGAGAGGAAAAAGCTTTGATTGCTTACATCCTGAACAACCTCTCAGAAGAAAACAAGAATGGCGTAACAGAAGAGATCGTAGTTTTCATTCTGGATGCGATGTTGGATTATTACGCTGAATCAGGAGTCTTGGACGATTCAAATGGCGACACAGGAGACCATGCTGAAGAAGAGGTAGAAATCAACGAGTTTGAAATGGCATCTTTTATCGCTGAAAAACTTGCTCAAGAGGAGATTTTATTGTCTCAAAGCCAGTTGGAAGAGATTCTCGACTTGGAGTTTGAATACAATCAACAAGATGGCGTTTATGAATAATTGCCCATGAAGTCACAAAACAAGAAAAAATCGAGGAAGTTTCAGTCTGATGCACTTCCTCGATTTTCTTTTCTTTATCGCCACCCCAACAACTCTTCCAGTTTAGCGATCCAATTCTCGCCGTTTTGCGGTTGGTAGGTCTGAAAGCCTAATCTCTGCGCCGTTTCAATATTTTTTGCGCCATCATCGACAAACAATGTCTCCTCCGGCTTCAACGGAGCATTCTCCATCACATATTTGAAAACATCCTCTTTCGGTTTGGTCAATTTGATTTGATATGAAGCAAACATCTTGTCAAAATAGTAACCGATAGGCTTCCCTAATTCAGTAAAATCCTCAGATTCAGCCCAATCAAAAACGTAAGGATTGATATTGCTCAACAAATAGAATTTCAAATCTCCTCTGTGCGCCTCTATCCATTTTAGTTTATCCAAATTGATTCCCTTCACGATCGCCATCCAAGCCTCCTCCAATTCGGCATCCGAAACCTCCTTCTTCACAACCTCACTAAAAGCCTTTCTGAAACCATCCCGATCCAACTCGCCACTTTCAACTCCGTAAAAAAGACCATTTTGGCAATAGAGATTCAAATATTCAGAAATATTTTCCATTCCTAAGGAGCGAAATTTTTCTGACGATGCCTCCAAGTCTGCATCTATCAAAACGCCACCGAAATCAAATAAAATGTTTTTAATCATGGTAATTTTCATTTTGTCATATTTTCTTTTGCCATAAAAGGTTGCCACCCTTTTTCTTTAAAAATGTTTCTTTTCTCCGAATCTCCTAAAAAAACATTCTCTTTTCGGATATGATTTGGGAGACTTTTTAAGAACTCCATGATCTCCATATCCGACATCTGTTGTTTCAGTCCGGAAATCTCGTAGATCATCGTCATTTCACACAATAGGCTCTCTTCGGTCTCATTCAGAACCGTCGTTCCTACCGGTGCGACCAAACGCACACCTGCGTGTTCAAAGCCCGCCCATAGGGTATCTGCACAGAGAAAATCAGGCGGACAGATTGTTTTGAAAGATAAAGTCAGCGGCAAATCTTCTTCCGATATATGACTATAAAGGATAGCGGAAACCAATGGAGAAAAGTCTATTTTACTTTTTTCCAAATCCATTACACGGAGTTCGGAAGTCTCCACAACAGTAGCGGCAGCCTCTGATTTCAGGGTGTCAATGTTTTTCCATGCAAAATAGGCAACACCCAACAAGACCACCAACAGCAGGACTATCCATAGGAATCCGTTCTTTCTCATCGACCTTCTTTTATGAGTTAGACTTCCAACGCTCCGACAATCTCACTCAATGACTTGAACCCATGGCGATCGAGATATTCATTGATACCTTGAGCCACTTTCACAGTCACTGCCGGGTCGATAAAATTAGCAGTTCCAATCTCAATGGCAGAAGCTCCTGCCAAAAAGAACTCTATGGCATCTGTAGCATTCATGATACCGCCCAATCCTATAACTGGAATCTTCACAGCCTTCGCCACCTGCCAAACCATTCTGAGGGCAACAGGCTTGACGCAAGGGCCTGACAAGCCTCCGGTCACCACCGACAAAATCGGCTTGCGTTTTTCTGCATCAATCGCCATTCCCATCAGGGTATTGATTAACGAGACGCTATCCGCACCGGAAGCCTCTGCAGCCAATGCGATTTCTGCTATATTGGTCACATTGGGAGACAATTTTACGATCAATGTTTTTTTATAGACCTCCCTTACGGCAGACACCACAGACTCTACTCCTGCACAAGTCGTGCCAAACGCCATGCCGCCTTGTTTGACATTCGGACAAGAGATGTTCAACTCGATTGCCGGAATCTTCTCCAACGCATTGATTTTTTCTGCTGTTGCGACATAGTCTTCCACGCAAGCTCCAGAAACATTCACAATCATATTGGTCTGAATGTCTTTTATCTCTGGATAGATGTGTTCCACGAAATAATCAACTCCTTTGTTTTGCAAACCGACACAATTGAGCATTCCGGAAGGGGTCTCTGCCATGCGAGGATAGGGGTTCCCCTCTCGATGGTTCAAGGTTGTCCCTTTTACAATGATACCGCCAATTTCTGACAAGTCTACGAAATCGGCATATTCCACACCATAACCGAAAGTGCCAGATGCCGTCATCACGGGGTTCTTCATCTGTAGCCCGCCTATTTTCACACTTAAATCTGCCATGACAAATCTTTTACATTAAACACTGGACCATCTGAGCAGACACATTTATGTCCTTCTTTGGTCTCTGTAACACAACACAGGCAAGCACCTAAACCGCACGCCATCTTATTTTCCAACGAAACTTCGCACTCTATACCGTTCTTCACAGCATACGAAGCGACCGCCTTCATCATCGGAGTCGGACCACAAGTGTATATCTTTTTGAAATCTTGAGACAAAATAGAGTGATTTGTCACAAAACCTTTCTCTCCTAACGAACCATCTTCTGTCGTAACATAGACATTCCCGATTTTTTTATACTCTTCCAACTGAATGAGGTCTTTTGCAGAACGCCCTCCTAATAAAAATTTAGGGACGAAACCTTCTTCTTTCAATTTTTTACCTAACTGCAACAATGGGGCGATTCCTACGCCACCACCCACCAATAGGAGTGCGCCGTCCCTTGTCTCAGGTTCGGAGAACCCATTCCCCAACGGCAAAACGACATTGACAAACTCCCCTGTCTTCACTTCCGCCAACTGACGTGTACCATCACCCACCAACTGAATCAACAACCACAACTCATTCTTCTCCACATCAACATAATGAATGGAGATAGGACGACGTAGGAAAGTGGAAGGAGAGTGTTCTACCTTCACTTCAACAAACTGACCGGGACGAGTGGCTGGCAAGGTATCTTCGCTTGTCAACTTCATCAAGATGTGTTTATCGCCCAACTTCTCGTTGGAAACGACTTTCAAATCAAGAATATACTTCTTCATGATAAATTATTAACCTATTCTAATTCAGCTACAAAGTTAAAACTTTTTCGCCAATTACGACGTTTTTCTTTTTTTAAGTTTTTTTCTTTGAAACCAACACTTTGTCGATTCTCGCTCCATCCATATCTATGATTTCAAAACGGAAATCTCCCCACTCCATAGATTCTCCTGCAGAGGGGAGTTTCTTCATCTGCTCGATCAAAAAACCTGCAACCGTATTAAACTTCTGAGTATGAGGATATAGGTCTTCTCGTTCAAAATATGTAAGGAATTCATGGAATTTGCTCTGACCGTCAACGAGCCAGCTCTCTCCATCTTCTCTCGGCACTATATCCGGGTCGCTCTCCTCTTCATTGATTGTTCCAACCAGACCTTCCAAAATATCTTTCAATGTTATCACCCCTTGGAATGTTCCGAACTCATCACAGATGAATGCCATAGAGACACGGTCTCCCTTCATCTGTTCCAGTGCTTTATAGACACTCATATTCTCATAAATGAAGTCTGCCGGCTGAACCCAATTTTTCAAGTTAAATTCTTCTGCATCAAATGCCCCGACAAGATCTTTTAGTTGCGCCACTCCAACTGCATTGTCCAGACTATCTTCCACCACCAAGTAGGTTTCATAGACAGAGGACAAAACAGTGTTTTTCACCTCCTCCTTTGTCATGTCAAGATAGAGCACCTCCATCTCCGTACGGTGGGTCATCAACTGGCTAACTTTCAAGTCTCCTAACAAAAAGACACGCTCCACAATATCCTGCTCTACCTCTTCGACCACTCCATCTTCTAACCCTTCCTGAACCATCTGTTTGATGTCCTCTTCTGTCACCTTCGTCTCTGCTTTGTCTATACCCAACATCTTCACAAAAGCCTCCGTTGTTTTGGAAAGCAACCACACGAAAGGAGCCGCCAATTTACTCAAACACATCATCGGGCGAGCTACCGTAACGGATATTTTCTCAGCCAAATTCAGTCCTAATCGTTTCGGCACCAATTCTCCAAAAACGATCGTCAGATAAGTCACTATCACAACGATGATGGTCTGTGCCACCATGTGCGCCACATTGTAAGACAATCCGAGCTTTACAAATACTTGTGCGAAAGAATCTGCCAACGCCGCACCTGAATAGATACCCGTGAGAAGCCCTACCAATGTGATGCCTATTTGAACCGTCGACAAGAAACGATCTGGATTATTAGCCAACTGCAAAGCCTCCTTTGCACCTTTCTTCCCCTCCTTCTCTTGATTCGTCAATGTTGTTTTTCGAGCAGACACTACAGCCATCTCAGACATGGAAAACAAGCCATTTATCAAAATCAAAAGCAAAATGATTAGTATTTCAGTCATTTTTCCTGTTATAAAAGTTTGCGTTGCTAAATTATGAGAAATGAACGACTATAATATGTTTTTTAAGTTTTTTTAACCAAAATAACTTTGCTTATTCTCTTTCTTAAAGCGAATTTTTCAGCAGACAAGGCGATCGCAACTACAACCAATCTGATAACATTGTCCGTACTCCTCTGACTTCCCAACCTCACAAAAAAAGATGCAAACAGTAAACGCAACCAACCAATTATCAATATTTTACCCCCCCCAATACTTAAAATCAATATTCAACCTCAAAATAGTTTACTTTATTTAAAAAATTAAACTAAATTTGCCAAAATTAAAAATGCTTTAGAAGCTGTTTCTACGAGACTCCGGCGGCTCGCTAATGCAAAAAACAGATTTTTTAGAGTCTCCCTTACAATTTTCAAAAAGAAATTATTCACATGAAATTCAACACATTAAAATCATTACTTTTCACCATGGGGTTGTTCTGTTTTAGTCCGTCAGTTTTGGGGATTAACGCACCTGCAAAGGACACTCGTGCTCGTATGACTCTCAGGGCGTACCCGTCTGATTTCCATGTCACAAAAGATGAAGATTGTTACATCGTGAACAGAGCGGGATGCATAATAAAGACAAACCTTTCATCTTCTCAGTGGACGGTGTTAAAAAAGCCCCAAGATGATACATATAGCTATTACGACCCCCAGTATTTCTCGATACATGAGCTGTCTGATAAATCTTTAGTCATATCTGGGGATAAGGTCTCTTCTGATTCATTAGGTGCAATATATCGCTCTGAAAATGGAGGGAAGACATTTGACAATAGCAGCACAAAAACAGAATACATAGACGCAATGTACACCGACGGGAACAAAAAACTTTGGGCAGTGGACATTGATCAAAACTTCTACCATTCTAACGACGCAGGGAAAACATGGGAAAAGAAGTCTATCTATGCTTCGTTTGGGAGTAGGGATATGGGTAAACAACGCACGTCTGACATTTATTTTGAAGCAGACGGGGTAACTGGATATATATCCACTAATAATAATCTGATTTTAAAAACCACAAATAATGGCAACTCGTTCAGGATAATCCTGACTCCGGGGGATCAAAATCCAAATAAAGGCAAAGGGTATGGCATTGATCGAGTCGGGTATTTTAGACCTGTTGGGAACCATTATTTTGTAGCTCAATACAACAACATCTACATGTCTGATAAAGACAATATCAAATGGCAAAAAATCGACACCTTAGAATGGGTTGATCGTACGGATAATGGAGAATTGATGGCAATTACCACCAACAACAATGTAGCACTTTTCGATTCTAACCTGAAACTCAAATGGGTGCAAAAAATCCCTAAAGATGTAGTCGAACAAATCACATTGAAAGACATGGAGAACGATCGGATATATTTTCTTATGGACAACTTTAATATATGTTCCATTGGAATCGATGGCTTGAAAACTCATGAAATCTATTCAGATAAGAACATTGATTATACCGAAGAGGAACTTAAATATAGTTCTATAGACACACTGAAAGGAAATATATATTTGACTGACGGCAATGACATTATGTGCAAGGATGAATCCGGAACGTGGTTCCGTTTTGCATCTATCCCTGGCCAAATATGGAATAAGTGGAAAAAAGAAGGAACTCTTTGCGTATCAGACAGGAACTTCAACAAATACAAAATCAATATAGACAAGAGAAGTGTTGAACCTTATGTCTCTAACGTGACGGAGCTGGACGATCAGAAAGTTATGAATTTCATATTGGCGAAAGTGTCTGGAGGTTGTATTGGTGCGCCATATCAAGCAGGTGCGATTTACGAGAATAAAAAAGGGTTGTTTAAGCAAAAGGAGTATGTCAACACATTCAAAAACAAAAAAGAGAAAGAAAAAGAGATCCCTAAGGAAATAGATGTCGCTGATGTAGACAACCTTTTCCGAGCTGTTGTCAGAAGCATGAAAGGGATTGAAGACACCATAAAATTCAATGTGACAGAAGAGGACAAAATAGCGTATAAGGAATATATAGGCCACTTAGCCGAGACGGGTGAAATTAGAAAAGAAGAAAAAAACTTTTATAATTCATTCGCCGACACTATCGGACTGATTGACCAAAAAGTCCTTTTGAACATACTATCCTTAGGGAATCCCTACGATAGATCATCTACAGCACGCACTGAAAAAACTTTCGTTTTTTTGTTGTCAAATGGAGAATATTTAATTGTAACAAACATAGCCTCTCGTCCCGGCTATCTCTGCACTACATGGTATGCAAGTTATAAAGGAGAAGATTTCCTCATCAAGTCTGTTCAGGTCGGCATGTTGCTTGACGAGGCAACTGGTGGCGTGTTCTTACCAGAACCATGCAACAAAAAAAGCTACGCCATCTATAAAATCGCAAATTATTTTTTGAGGCAACAATAAGTGGAGAAAGAAAATTCTTATAGAATTAGGTCAAAAAAAGCCCCTTTAAAGGAGGCTTTTTTTTGCTAAAACTCGATTTCAACAATTGTTTCAAATTGATAACTGGTGATGGTTTCCGTGTCATATCCTACTTCTCCGCCAAAACCAAAGGCTTCTACACCCACAGCCAAACCAAACGAATTGGAATACTCATCAAGGAAAGAGACTCCCATCCGCTCTTTCCCACTCAACTTTCCGCAGTCTCTCAATCGTTCACATAACAACACTAACGAGGCTTCTCCTATCAGTCCATGATTTTTAACATAATCAAAAGCCTCATTCCAACTCCGAGGCTGATTATAAGGATTAGAATATTCCAAAGATTTTTTTACAGTTTCAGAATGACCTGACCCCCAAGTCGTGGTAACTCTTCCCGTCACTCCTTCGTAAGACCCCTCAACGTAAGCACTATTTTTAGTATGTACAGAATGCATTGTTCCCTCACTCACGAAAATCCGTTTTGCACCCAACCGCACAAAAGCCTCTTTCATCGCAAAAGATTTATCACTCACAAAAGAGAATCTCACATCATCTTGCGGACAATAAATGTTTTCATACACATTTGTATATGGGTTCTTAATATACACATCCTTAGCATTTCCTTGAGGCCTTTGCTTCAACACTAAATTAACCTTACCATGGTTATATTCCTCCAATGTACACAACTCACAATCACCTTTTTTCACCAGCTGTGTAATTTCAGGATAATAACCATGTTCTATACCGTAATTCAACTCGTCATCTGCTATAATTAACAAATTTGCTTTATTTATACCATTCATACTCGATTCTTTTTTCATTAAACTTATCAACCAAGGATCTCTTCAACAAATATTAAGCTAATACGCTAAATATTTTTTCTTTGATTCTTTCCACATCTTTTTCCTCTGACACATCTACAACCATCACAGATTTAATTTTAAAATTTATTCTTTGAGGATCTATCGCATTGCCAATAATCCTTTGATATATTTCCCTGCAATCGTCTGTAGGATTAACTTGTCTAAATTTTTTTCGATTCGTCAACAGCAAAATAACACTAAGTTTTTCTCTGATGCTCTCTCTGTCATTCAATACCTTAGCAACAGAATCACTTAATCTTCTCAAACGTGCGATAACCTCCATTTTTTTCTTTTCTAAGGTAAGCAGATCGACTAAATAAAGAATACAACAATCGTTACTCTTTTTTTTATTTATAATTGTATCCCAAACATCTGCATAAAAAGATTGATCCAAAAAAGAACCTTCATCTTCTTTTCCTAAAACCTCCTCCAAATCATCGGCACTTTGTTTAACCATTGAATCTGCCCCGTCATAATCCAACACTGGCATTATATTTATTTTTTTCTCACCGAATTTCTTGTCTAAAAATTTATCAGTTCCCAAAATACCTAATAATGGATTTAAACTAAGAATATCGGATTTTATATCTTCCTTTTTTAAAGACTCCTCGTCATCAAAGGGCAGATTAGCTTTTTTAAATAAAGTTCCGATTGTGTCCACGATAGAAGTCCCTCCTTTTCTTATAGAGCCCCCTACTACTTCTCCATCGTCAAACTCTTCTTCCTCTGTTTTCCTGGTCAGTTGTTTCCACAACATAGTTTTTCCGGAACCTTTAGAACCTAATAACATCAAACATTTTTCCTTTTCAGATTCTCTAACTTTTTTCCAAATCGCCTTTGTAGCTCCATAGATAGGATTCGACATTTCCAAACCCATAGAAAAATCCTCTAAAATATCGCTCATAATGCAATCGTTTTTTTTTGCACCTCACCCTAATGCATTTTTAAATCTCTTTTTCTCTTCATATAAAAAAACGTGGGGCAAGCATGTCGCTCGTTCCACGATAGATAGGCTCTCGCATTGCCCTGTTAATCGAAACGAGCAACGCAAAAACCCCACGATGATGATATGATAACAAACAACCCTTCTGCATAGCAAAAAGGGGAGTCCGTTCTCACGACATCCCATAGAGCGTTTCCGTTGCTTTGTTTTTGATTAACATACAGAATTTGCGAGATTCATCTATCGTCAAAACCAAAGCGCACAGCACGCTTTTTCATATATGTACTCTCCAAAAAACAACTCTATGATTTTTGGATATACAAGTTTATTATTTTTTCACAAAACCGAAAAACTTTTTTTTGCTTTTTTACAAACTTTTGCATAAAAAAAACGGCTGCCTAATTATAAGACAGCCGCTTTCCCTTATTTCTATCTCGATCACTTCGAGCGAATCAAAGTGAAGTGTCCGTTGTAGATCTTGATTATCTCCGG
>CALFTM010000039.1 GCA_937916355.1 uncultured Bacteroidales bacterium | reverse complement strand
TTGTCAAAGAGACTCCACTGAACATAGAAGACAAGTCTGGTGCATCGTCGGCAGGTCCCTCTGAAGGATTGTCTGCAGGTTCGTCAGAAGAAGAACCGCCTTTTGAGAACACCAACTTATCGATGTTGCAATAAGGGTTGGTGATGGTCATACGGAGGATGTGTTCACCCTCTGTCAAATTAAACTTGCCAAGTTCGATTTCCTCGTAAACGTCCCAGCTATTGTCACCAGTTTGAGGGACTTCGACTTTTCCAACCAACGTTTTCCCGTCCATGTCAAGTTTGAAACCGGAACCTTCCGACCCAGAAGCGACGAATGCGGAAAGTTTGTATTCATCACTCTTTTCAACATTGACGGTATATTCAAGCCATTCGTCTGCTGCAGTATAACCGATTGCATAGTTATCGCCTCCTTTCACAATGTCGACACCACCATCTTGAATTGTAGCATCACCTTCATTTTCGTTGTCGCTATCATGGAATGCGATGCCGTCGCAACCTTTGTCAAACTCTTCCACCTCGACAGTTCCCGGAATTGCGATCGGTTCTCCATTGTAAGGCGCACGAGCCGCACAAACGAACAATTCAGCTGTCTTTTCGATTTCGTTTCCTTGCTTGTCGAAGGCTACAATCTTGATTGTGTGCGTACCTGTTGTAGATGGAGTGTAGTACCATTCGTAAGGTGCGATGTATTTGTGGACAAGAAGCTCGTCATCAGCGAACATATCGATATGGTCGATGTCGTCTTTCATTTTCGCAGTTACAGAGATCTTGATGGAATCGCTCAATTGGATTGTGCTGGCTGACAATTGGATTGTGGCAGAACCGCCACCGCAGAACGGACCTTTTGCATTTTTAGCAGCGTCAGTAGCCATGTATTCGCGCAACCACTTCATAGCAGGTCTGTCCTGACCATTCTTGATAAGTCCAGAGTTACCGTCAGTGGTCCATGTTTTGCCGTAGATCCAACCCCACAGCGTGACGCCAGCCACATATTCAGCCTCCCACATATAAGGGATCTGCTCCTTGTAGCGCTGTAGCTGCAGAGCGTCGTCGCTAGTGCCTATGTCATACTCCGTAATGTACATAGGGATTCCCAGTTTCTGCTGAGTTTCGTCCATCGCTCTTTTGAACTCATCGAACTCCATGTCGGTAAGGTCGTGCGACTGAGCGCCGTAAGCGTCGATAGGAGCGCCTCCGTCAATCAGAGCCCTTACAAGCTCGATGAACTCGTTCTTTTGCCAACGGAAAGTGTTGTAGTCATTGTAAATAAGCTTAGCGTTAGGCCAGCGTTCACGAGCCATGTGGAAAGCCTTTATAATCCAGTCGTAGCCAGTTCTTCCCTTTCCACCAAGAGCCTCGATGATTTTAGTCTCTTGATAAGGAGAGTGGTAACTGTTTCCTGCGTAAATAGCTTCGTTCACAACATCAATAAGTTCCAAATCAGGATAATGCTCTTTTACAGCATCCATCCATTCTACAATAACGTCGTAAGTCTCTTCCGCACTGAGGTTCTTTATCCATGATGGATATTGGCTGCCCCAGATAAGGCAGTGAAACTTAAACGGAAAACCGTGCTCTTTGGCGTAATCGTACGCACGGTCAGAGTTTGTCCAGTTAAACTGTCCGCGGGCAGTGTGGATAGACCCCCACTTACTACCGTTTTCAGCTGTGATCTGGTTCCAAAGCTCATGGTACTTTTCACTGCTTTCCTGCGCATCGGCATACTCTTGCCAATTGTAAGAAGTTGTGATATTACCAAGGAACTTACATGAGTTTTGGCTCAATTGAGCATGTACTCCCGTAAAAGAAGCTAATGCCAAAGCCATTGATAACAACGTGTAACGTTTCTTCATGGTTTTCTTATTTTAATTTTACTATTGAATTTATACACTCCAATATATTCGACTTACATTTTGAACCTAAATTTATTGGTTTCCTACAACTCTTTCTCTCTAAACATATTTACATTATAAAGGGAAAATGCAATTATGGTTTTCAACGGTGCGCAAGTTAGGGAAATTTTTTTATATGAAGAAATTTTTTGAAAAAAATGATGCCCCACTAAAAAATGGGGCATCAAATGAGTTATAAATTAAGGAGTTGTTCCTTATTTTTATTACAATTTAGGACCAGCAGCAACCAATGCCTTTCCAGCCTCATTTCCTTCGTATTTAGCGAAGTTCTTGATGAAGCGGCCTGCCAAATCTTTTGCCTTCTCCTCCCACTCAGCAGCAGAAGCGTAAGTGTCGCGAGGGTCAAGGATAGCAGGATTAACTCCTGGAAGAGAAGTTGGAACCTCGAAGTCGAACATAGGGATCTTCTTAGTTTCAGCCTTCAAGATGTCTCCGCTCAAGATTGCGTCGATGATTCCACGAGTGTCAGGAATTGAGATACGTTTTCCAGTTCCGTTCCAACCAGTGTTCACCAAGTATGCCTTAGCACCAGACTTTTGCATCTTCTTCACCAACTCCTCTGCATATTTAGTTGGGTGCAACTCCAAGAATGCTTGTCCGAAGCAAGCAGAGAAAGTAGGAGTAGGCTCAGTGATACCACGCTCAGTACCTGCCAACTTAGCAGTAAATCCGCTCAAGAAGTAGTATTGAGTCTGTTCTGGAGTCAAGATTGATACTGGAGGCAACACACCGAATGCGTCAGCAGACAAGAAGATGACATTCTTAGCAGCTGGAGCAGAAGAACCCGGTTGGATGTTGTTGATGTGGTCGATAGGGTAAGAAACGCGAGTGTTCTCGGTTACGCTCTTATCGTTGAAGTCGATCTTACCATCTTTGTCAACAGTTACGTTTTCCAACAAAGCGTTACGTTTGATTGCGCCATAGATGTCTGGCTCGTGTTCCTTGCTCAAACCGATAACCTTTGCATAGCAACCACCTTCGAAGTTGAACACGCCATTGTCGTCCCATCCGTGCTCATCGTCACCGATCAATCTACGTTTAGGGTCTGTAGACAATGTAGTCTTACCTGTACCAGACAAACCGAAGAAGATAGCAGTGTTTTCACCGTTCATGTCGCAGTTTGCAGAGCAGTGCATTGAAGCGATACCTTGCAATGGCAAGTAGTAGTTCATCATAGAGAACATACCCTTCTTCATCTCACCACCATACCAAGTGTTGATGATAACTTGCTCACGAGAAGTAGTGTTGAACGCAACACAAGTCTCAGAATTCAATCCCAAAGCTTTGTAGTCTTCAACTTTAGCCTTAGAAGCGTTGTAGATAACGAAGTTTGGCTCGAAGTTCTCCAACTCCTCAGCAGTTGGGCGAATGAACATGTTAGTTACGAAGTGAGCTTGCCAAGCCACCTCAACGATGAAACGAACTGCCAAGCGAGTCTCTTTGTTCGCTCCGCAGAAAGCATCTACTACATAAAGGTTTTTGTTTGAAAGCTCTTTTTGTGCGATAGATTTCACTTTAGACCAAACCTCCTCAGACATTGGGTGGTTGTCATTTTTATATTCATCGGTTGTCCACCATACAGTGTTTTTAGAATTTTCATCCATCACGATGTATTTGTCCTTAGGAGAACGTCCGGTGTATACTCCTGTCATCACGTTGACAGCGCCGAGTTCTGTCTCTTGGCCGATTTCAAAACCTTCAAGACCCTGTTTTGTCTCCTCTTTGAAAAGAACTTCATACGAAGGATTGTGTGCGATCACTGTCGAACCAGTGATTCCGTACTTTGATAAATCTACATTAGCCATACGTACTGTATTTAAAATTTATGTTTTAATTGTTTCTAATTTTGTTTATAAAAATGAGCTGAGAATTTTTCTCAAAAACTCACTTCTGCAAATATAGAAAAAAAAATAAGATGAATAGATTGAAAAAGTGTTTTTTTTCCCTTAACCTTTTTCTATCTTTACGGAAGTTTTCTCAACACTGATTTTCAGGGTTGAAATATAGTACTGAATAAGGTAAAAATGTTTGTTTTATGGCAAAATCAAATAAAAGATCAAAAAATGGAATGAAGGGAAAAGGGAAAAGTAACTCCAAGTCCCAGAAAATAAATAAGTCTTTAGGACCAGCAAGTATCAGCAAACAGGAGATGGCGACGCGGACGGTCAAACTTTTTGAGAAGAATCCGAACACGGTTTTCAGCCATCGTCAGATTGCCAATGAAATCGGTCTCTCTTCTATGGGGCAGCGAAAACTGCTCACCAATGTATTAGATACGTTGGTAGTGCAGGATTTCATCAATGAGCCGTCTACGGGGCGTTTCCGTCTGAGTACCCAGAAGGGGACTTTGGAAGGAGTGTTGGAACGTCATGCTGGAGGTAAGATATTTTTCGTGCCACAGGACGGGGGCGAGGAGGTTTTCATCCTTGATAAGTATATGAACCGTGCAATCGTAGGTGATTTGGTGCGTGTCCGTGTCTTTGCTGCTAAGAAAGGGCAGTCTCCAGAGGGGCAGGTGATCGAAGTGCTGAAAAGGGGACGTGACACATATATTGGCAAGTTGGATGTTTTCCCTAACTATGCTTTCTTACAAGTAGACCATAAATTATTGTCTAATGACATTTTCATTCCGATTGATCAGTTAAAGGGAGGAAAGAGTGGCGACAAGGCTGTCGTCCGGATCGTCTCGTGGGAGAACCGCGACCGTAATCCGGTGGGTGAGGTCGTGGAGGTCTTGGGACCTTCGGGAGATAATGAAGCTGAGATGCATGCGATTCTGATGGAGTTTGGCTTGCCGTATAGTTATCCGCAGGAGATGGAGGATATGGCAAACGAGATATCCGAGGAGATTCCGGCAGAGGAGTACCAACGCCGTTTGGATTGCAGGGAGATTCCGACATTTACGATAGACCCTGCCGATGCGAAGGATTTTGACGATGCGTTGTCCGTCCGCAAATTGGATAATGGTAATTGGGAGGTGGGTGTTCACATCGCTGATGTTACCCATTATGTGAAAGAGAACGATTTGATTAATCAGGAGGCATACAAGCGTGCCACCTCCATCTATTTAGTGGATAGGACGATTCCGATGTTGCCGGAGCGTCTGTCCAACAAACTTTGCTCTCTTCGTCCGAATGAAGAGAAGTTGTGTTTTTCTGTGATGTTTGAAATGGATGAGGAGGCCAATGTGCAGAAGTATGACATTGTGCATACGGTCATCAATTCCGACCGCCGTTTCACATACGAGGAGGCGCAGAATGTCATCGAGACGAAAGAGGGAGATATGAAGGAGGAGATATTGATATTGGATTCGTTGGCGAAGAAGTTGAGGGAGCAGCGTTTCAAAGCCGGTGCGATAGCCTTTGATCAGGAGGAGGTTCGTTTTGAAATTGATGAGAAAGGAAAACCGTTGAGCGTCTACTTTAAGGTGTCCAAGGATGCGAACAAGTTGATTGAGGAGTTCATGTTGTTGGCCAACAAGACTGTCGCGGAGCATATAGGAAAGGTAAAAGGCAAGCGACGTTCCGGAGAGAAAGAGGAGGGCCCGAAGGCAAAGACCTTCATCTATCGTGTACACGACCAGCCAGACCCTGAGAAGTTGTCCAACCTCTCCCAGTTCATATCTAAGTTTGGCTATAAGCTTAGGACTTCGGGTAAAAACAAGGAAATATCCACCTCCATCAACCACCTTTTAGATGAGGTACAAGGGAAAAGTGAGCAACATCTGATCGAATCCATCGCTATTCGTTCAATGGCGAAGGCGGAGTATTCTACGGACAATTGCGGACACTATGGTCTGGCGTTTGACTATTACTCACACTTTACTTCTCCTATCCGACGTTATCCGGATATGATGGCACACCGTTTGTTGGACCACTATGCGGCGGGGGGCAAAAGCGTGGATCAAGGTGCGTATGAGGAAATGTGCAACCACTGCTCTTCCATGGAGCAACTTGCCTCCAATGCAGAACGTTCCTCTATAAAGTATAAACAGGTCGAGTTCATGCAGGATAAGGTTGGGCAGACCTTCACAGGGGTAGTCTCCGGCATCCAAGAGTGGGGAATTTATGTGGAGTTGAATGAGAATAAGTGCGAGGGAATGGTGCCTATCCGTGATTTAGACGACGATTTTTATGCGTTTGATGAGAAGAACTTCTGTTTGGTAGGTCGTAAAACCCGTAAGACCTACAGGTTGGGCGATGAGGTGGTCGTGAGAGTGAAAAAGACTAACCTCGACAAAAAACAGATGGATTTTGAAATGATGGAAAAATTATAAAAAAATGATAGTTTATCGTATAAAAAACATGAGGAGAATATTTCAAATGCTTCCGCTGTTACTTCTTGTGGCGTGTGCAGGAGGTAAAAAGAGTGACTCTGAGGAGATGAATTTTCGGGGGGATGTGAAGAGTTGTTTGGAACGCAAGTACACCGCTTTCATGAACATAGAGGGAACGGCGGAGAAAGGTTCGTTTGAGGAGGCTGTTAAGTATGAATTTGATGAGGATGGAAATCTGCGGAATGTCATTTGGCTTGATTCTGAAGATGATACCCTCAAAAAGGTGGTGTCGAAATTTGATGCCGATGGTGTGTTGGTGAAAAAGTGTGCGTACGATGGTGCAGGAGTGCAGACCTCCTATTCCACGTTCAAATATGACGAAAAAGGACGAGTGGTGGAAACGCTGTTTTACGACGGATTTGAGAACCTCACCCAGAAAGAGCTGGTGGAATACAATGATGAAAATATGATCGAGACCGTACTCCTGACCGACGAGTATGGTAAACAGTTGAAAAAGATTGTCACCCAGAGGACGAAGGAGGGACATCCGAGTTCTGTGAAAGTGTACAACGGGGAGTTTTCATGTGTGAACAATAGAAGAGAGGAGTATGATAAAGAGGGTAGATTGACCTATTTCAAGGTCTATGCGCCAGATGATGTGACAGTGTTACTCGAGGTGAACTTTGTTTATGACAAGGGAGGGAATCTTGTCAAAAGAACTGCGATTGACGAGAACGGAGAAAACTTTTTGCCAGAGACATTCAGGTACTTGTTCGACGGGAAGAGTAATTGGACGAAGTCTGCAAACTATGTGGGCGACGAGGTTAAGTTCTTGACAGAACGAGAGTTCGTTTACTACTGATAAAAGGGCAAAATAAAAAATAGTTGGAGGTGTGGAATAATTTTCATACCTTTGCAGTCTTATTTCCCGCTGTTGGGAAATATTGATAAATAAAACAAATGAGTTCATTTAAGGAATTAGGGCTTAGCGAAGAGATTCTTCATGGCATTGAGGATTTGGGGTTTGAGACTCCCATGCCGATTCAGGAAAAAGTTACTCCTTTTTTGTTAGGAGACAGCACTGAGGATTTGGTCGCACTTGCCCAGACGGGAACGGGAAAGACAGCAGGATTTGGTCTCCCGATTTTACAGCTAACCGATAGCAGTGTTCAGAAGATTCAGGCTCTTGTCCTATCACCGACAAGAGAGCTATGTATCCAGATTTCAAATGATTTAAAAAAATTCTCGAAGTATGTGAGGGGAATGAAGGTTGTCCCGGTTTATGGAGGAGAGAGCATTGTGACTCAATTCCGTCAATTGGATGTTCCGCCTCAAATTTTGGTTGCCACTCCGGGTCGTCTGATAGACTTGATTGAGCGGAAGAAGGTGGATTTGTCCGGCATCAGATATTTGGTGCTTGACGAGGCGGACGAGATGCTCAACATGGGATTCCAAGAGGATATCGAAAGAATTTTACAAGAGACTCCAGAAGAGCGTCGTACGCTTCTCTTCTCTGCTACCATGCCAAAGGCTATCGCGGAGATTTCTAAGAAATATATGAAGAACAGGGTGGAGATCTCCATCGGTAGAGTCAATTCAGGGACGGAGAATGTCGAGCATATATATTATATGGTACAGGCGAAAGACCGTTACAACTGTTTGAAGCGTGTTGTGGACATCAATCCGGATATTTACGCAATTGTCTTTTGTCGGACAAGACAGGAGACGAAGGACATCGCAGACAAACTGATGCAAGATGGCTACAATGCGGACGCTTTGCATGGCGACCTCTCTCAGGCGCAGAGAGATACTGTGATGCAGCGTTTCAGAAACAAGACATTGCAAGTTTTGGTGGCAACTGATGTGGCGGCGAGAGGTTTGGACGTGAACAATCTTACCCACGTCATCAACTACAATTTGCCAGATGATATTGAGAACTATACGCATAGAAGCGGACGTACAGGACGTGCCGGCAAAAAGGGAATCTCCGTTGCCATTGTCCACTCTCGTGAACGCAGTAGAATCCGCAATATCGAAAAGCAGATAAATCGTACTTTCGTACAACAACCTGTGCCTTCAGGTTTGGAGGTTTGTCAGGCGCAACTTTTCTCTTTGATCAATAAGATACAGAATGCGACAGAGTCTCTTGACCGCACTCAGATAGAGCCTTATTTGCCGATGATCATGGAGCAGTTGAAGGACATCAGCAGGGAGGACTTGATTATCAATTTTGTGTCGCAAGAGTTCGACCGCTTCTTGCAATATTATAAAAATGCACCGGATTTGAACATTCCGGAGAGAGAGAAGAAGTCCAGAGGAGACAAGCGGGAGAGAGGAGAACGCGGAGGCAGAAGAGAGCGTGGAGAGAGAGGCGAGAGGTTCAGAGGATCTCGTGACGAGTCGGGCGACTATACACGTCTGAAAATTAATATGGGTGCCCGTGACGGTTTCACCCCTAAGCGTGTGTTGGGCTTGATTAACGACACGACGGATAGTCATGACATCGGTGTGCATAGCATTGAAATCACCAACCGCTACTCATTCTTCGATGTGGATAAATCCCATGTCCCTTTGATGATGGATGCCTTCCGTCGCAGGAACGACGACGTACAATTGATGGAGGTGCTCAAAGATCGTCCGTCCAGAAAAGAGAAGGTCGAAAAGGGAGGTTGGGAGAGTGCCGACCATTTCTACAAGCAATTCGACAAATCGGCTGGTGGAAAGAAAAAAGAGCGTAAACGTGAGCGTGGACAAAGGAGCGAAGAGCGTCCTAAAAAGGAGTTCCGTCGCAACAAAGATAGTTTCCGCCGTCACCGTTAAATCGAATGGACGACGCATATATGACCATTTCCTCACCATGTGAGGGTCTCTATAAGGAAAAGGGGAGCAAGTTTCTTGCTTTCGCTTTTCCTGTTTCTACAAAAGAGCAAGTCAAGCCCATCGTAGATGACTTGCGTAAAAAACACCATGACGCGCGACATGTCTGTTTCGCCTACATCATCAATCCGCAATCTCCAGAGACAAGAGCTAATGACGACGGAGAGCCGTCAGGCACGGCAGGAAGACCGATGTTGGGCGCATTGCAGTCAAAAGGAGTGATGAACGTTCTGATGGTGGTAGTACGCTACTTCGGAGGCACGAAGTTGGGTACGAGTGGACTGATAAACGCCTATAAGACAGCCTCCTTAGATGCTTTAGAAAATGGGGAAATCATAGAACGTAATTTGGAGGCGACCCTGTCCATCCGTTTCAGTTATTTTGTGATGAACGATGTGATGAAGGTGATGAAAGAGGAGAACCCTACCGTTTTGTCCCAAACATTCGATAACGAGTGTGCCATGCAATTGCAGGTGCGTTTAAACGATCTCGAGAAATTAAGATCAAGATTAGAGAACATCGAGGGGGTATCTGTGGAGTGATAAAACCGGCAACTTTTCAATTCTCAATATGCTTTTTCATTTCAAAAAGGTGAATTTATAGAACTCACCTACAATATATTTTGTATAAGTCAATATATTTTACTATATTCGCACACCTTCAGGAAGAAAGGTCAGAAGACCCGTTTGAAGGTAGGAGATTGATAAAAGATTGTTGAAATTTAAAACATTACGAATATGTCAGAGAAGACAAGATATTCTGATGAGGAGCTTGAGGAGTTCAAGCAAATCATATTGGATAAGTTGGAGGCTGCTCTTCGTGACTATGAGTCTTACAAGGCGAGTATGGCTAACCTCGATGGAAACGATACCAGCGACACCTCCCCAACTTTGAAGTTGTTGGATGAGGGAGCTATCACGATGACAAAAGAGGAGGCTGGTCGTCTTGCGCAACGTCAGATGAAATTTATCCAACATCTACAAGCTGCGTTGATTCGCATTGAGAACAAGACGTATGGAGTTTGCAGGGAGACTGGCAAGTTGATTCCGAAAGAGCGTTTGCGTGCAGTTCCTCATGCAACCCTTTGTATTGACGCAAAAGAGAGAGGAGTTAGATAGCCAACATGACACAGAAGCAAAGAACATTTGCGGCGGTTCTGCTCGCATTGGTGATATTGCTGATAGACCAGTTCTCTAAGATTTACATCAAAACCAATTTTTGTCTTGGAGAGTCGGTGGAGGTTTTCAGTTGGTTTCACATTCGCTTCATAGAAAACAACGGAATGGCGTTTGGAATGGAAATTTTTAGTAAACTATTCCTTACGCTCTTCCGTGTTGTCGCTGTCTTTTTTTTGGGGTACTACTTGTGGCGTGTGATCAAAAAAGAGCTCTCTTTGGGCTACACCTTGTGCGTCTCGGCATTGGTGGCAGGTGCGCTGGGTAACATCATCGACTGCGTCTTCTATGGAGTCTGTTTCAGTGAGAGTACATTCTATTCAGTGGCGGAGGCTTTCCCCGAAGGGGGTGGCTATGCTCCGTATTTTTATGGTAGGGTGGTCGATATGCTCCATTTCCCTTTGATAGACTGTATTTTACCATCATGGTTCCCAATCTGGGGAGGGGAGCGATTCACTTTTTTTGATCCGGTTTTCAATGTGGCGGACTCCGCTATCTGCGTGAGTATATTTTACGTCTTGTTATTTGAGCGGAAGAGTCTGAACATTGAATTTAAGGATGATGAGGAGGAAAAAGATAAGGTAGGCGAAGAAGAAAAAAACAACCAGAAAAATGATGCGTAGAACCCTGAAGATTTTGTTGTCGGCAATAGTTTTCTTTTCGTTGTGCGCCTGTGAGCCAGACAAAGGAGAGCCGATTATCAAAGAGGATGAAATGGCCAACCTCCTTGCGGATTATTATGTGATACAGTCTGCCATATCCTTATATGGTCTGGAGCAGGATGAGGCCGCTTGCTTCTATTACCAGAAACTGATGGAAGATTATGGCTATACCGAGGCAGAGTTTGACTCTTCGATGGTTTGGTATTCTCATAACATGGATGTGCTTGAGACCGTCTTTACTCGTGCGAATGAGAAGTTGAAGCACAAACGAGACTCACTTGAGCGACTTGCTTCACAGCCCCAATAGGGTTACGGCAAATTGAGTGTTCGATAGGAAAAGAGTATGAAGAGATTTGCTGCGAATAAAATTTACCTGTCGGAGGAGTCTTATTCCTCCAATGCGTATCTTCAGGTCGGTCAGGACGGAAGAGTGGAGCGGATAGCCTCCCTGAATGATGAGCAAGAGTGCCATTCCACCCCTTTTTATAATGGTCTGATACTCCCTTTTGCTGTAGAGCGGGTTGCGGCGTTCCGCCCGAAGCCCTTGAAAGAGGTGATTGGCGAGTTGTTTCAAAAACGGGAGATTTCAGAAGGAGATCTTGTCGAGGGGTTGACATTGGTTTATGGCAAGAATGTTTTGGTGGATCCGGATGATGACGCGTGGGCGTGCAGAAGTTTGAGATTCTGACCTAAAAAAAAGGCGAAAAGAAGCTTGATAAGTTCAAAAGAAGGTGATTTTGCAAAAATTTCACCGTGAAAAAAAATACTTTGTTAAAAAGTGTTGCAAAAATTCGATTGTTGTGCTATATTTGTGCAGATTATGCGAAGACTGTTTTCTTCTCACCCGAAAAAGTGGCAAGGGGGTAGTGGCGCATGACAGAGAGAGGTAAAAAAGTAAAATAATTAAAAAATATTTAATCTTAAATTCGGATATGAAATTTGGACATTTCGATGATCAACGTCGTGAGTATGTAATCACGAACCCACGAACTCCGTGGCCTTGGATCAACTATTTGGGTAACGAAGACTTTTTCGGTTTGATTTCTAATACCGCTGGTGGTTATGACTTCTATAAGGATGCTAAGTTCCGCCGTTTGACTCGTTACCGTTACAACGGTGTGCCTATGGATGCGGGCGGTCGTTACTTCTACATCAACGATAACGGAACAATCTGGAATCCGGGATGGAAGCCAACAAAGACCGAACTTGATAAGTATGAGTGCCGTCATGGTATGAACTATACCATCATCACAGGAGAGAAGAATGGAATCGAGGCATCTGCTTTGTTCTTTGTTCCATTGAAAACGCATGCTGAAGTTACTAAGTTGACTCTTACAAACAAGTCTAACGCTAAGAAGAGCATCAAGTTGTTCTCTTTCTTGGAGTGGTGTTTGTGGAATGCGGCTTCTGATATGGAGAACTTCCAACGTAATTTCTCTACAGGAGAAATTGAAGTGGATGGTTCTACTATTTACCACAAGACTGAATACAAGGAGCGTCGTGACCACTATGCTTTCTACGGTGTGAATGCTCCTATCAACGGATTTGACACAGACCGCGAGTCTTTCCTTGGACTTTACAACGGATTCGATGAGCCACAGGTTGTAGAGGCTGGAAAACCAAGCAACAGCGTTGCAATGGGATGGTCTCCAATCGCTTCTCACTACATCGAGGTAGAATTGAACCCGGGTGAGAGCAAGGATTACGTCTTCACTCTTGGTTACATCGAAATGGAGCAAAATGAGAAGTTCCAAGCAACCACTCAGGAAGATATTAAGAAGATCGTAGACGGAGGCTTGAAAGTTTCTACTATGGCTTCTCCAATCATCAATAAGGTAAAGGCGCAAGAGGTTCTTAAGAAGTTTGATACTGCTGCTAAGGTAGACGCTGCTTTCTTGGAGCTTCGCACATACTGGGATAACTTGTTGAACATCTACACAGTTAATTCAGGCAATGATAAGCTCGACCGTATGGTGAATATCTGGAACCAATATCAATGTATGATCACATTCTGCTTCTCTCGTTCTGCTTCATTCTTCGAGAGTGGAATCGGTCGTGGTATGGGATTCCGTGACTCTAACCAAGACTTGGTCGGATTCGTTCATCAAGTGCCAGAGCGCGCTCGTCAACGTATCATCGACATCGCTTCTACACAATTCCCTGACGGAGGTTGCTACCACCAGTACCAACCTTTGACAAAACGTGGAAACAACGACATCGGTGGTGGTTTCAACGACGACCCAATGTGGTTGATCTTCGGTACTGTCGCTTACATTAAGGAGTCTGGCGACTTCTCAATCCTTGACGAGCCAGTTCCATTCGATAATAAAGAAGGTTCAGAGGTTAGCTTGTTCGACCACTTGACAGTCTCTTTCAACCACGTTGTTGAAAATCTCGGCCCTCACATGTTGCCGCTTATCGGTCGTGCCGACTGGAATGACTGCTTGAACTTGAACTGCTTCTCATGGGATCCAAATGAGTCTTTCCAGACAACTGAAAACAATTCAGAGGGTAGCAAGGCTGAGTCTTTGATGATTGCCGGTCAGTTTGTTGTTTATGGTCGTGATTATATCGAACTTTGCCGTCAAATTGGCAAGAACGAAGAGGCTGCTCGTGCAGAGAAGTTTGTTAACGATATGGTTGAGGCAGTTAAGAAGCATGGTTGGGACGGCGACTGGTACTTGCGTGCGTACGACTTCTATGGTAAGAAGGTTGGTAGCAAGGAGAACAAGGAAGCTAAGATCTTCATCGAGTCACAAGGATGGTGTACTATGGCCGGAATCGGTTTGGAAGACGGTATGGTTAAGAAGTCTTTGGATTCTGTAAAAGAGATGTTGGATTGCGAGCATGGTATCGTTTTGAACAACCCTGCATTCACTGAATATGTGGTAGAGTATGGTGAGATTTCAACCTATCCTGCAGGTTACAAGGAGAATGCCGGAATCTTCGCACACAACAACCCTTGGGTGATCATCGGAGAGACTGTTTTGGGTCGTGGTGACTACGCTTGGGATTACTACAAGAAGATTTGTCCTGCATACGTAGAGGAGAAGAACTCAGAATTGCATAAAGTAGAGCCATACGTATATGCACAGATGACAGCTGGTAAGGATGCTCGTAAACCGGGTGAGGCTAAGAACTCTTGGTTGACTGGTACTGCGGCTTGGAACTGGTATGCTATCACTCAGTTCATCTTGGGTATCAAGCCAGCTTACACCGGATTGGAAGTAAACCCTTGTATTCCTGCAGATTGGACAGGTTACACAGTGAACCGTAAGTTCCGTGGTGCAGACTACGAAATCAAGGTGGTGAACAACGGTGTGATGAAAGGCGTGAAGAAACTTATCGTAAATGGTAAAGAAGTAGCAGGTAACATCATCCCTATGCAACCAGCAGGAAGTAAAAACTCCGTAGAGGTTATCATGGGATAATATGGATAATTGCCAAGGAGGGTTTGAAAAAGAACTTTCCTTGGCTACTTTTTCACTTACTGAACGTTAATAAAATAAGGTATAAAAGAACCTAATAAAAAGAATAACATGAGAAAAAAAATGTTCTGGGCGTTGATTGCGCTTTTGGGATTATGCTCTTGTGGTGGTGGTAACCAACAGGTGACAGAGGTCTCTACTGTTCAGGAGGCTACGTATCCGGAAAATTCTCCGGTGGCGAAATATGGTAGATTGCAAGTAAAGGATTTGCAGCTTTGTGATAAAGATGGAAACCCTGTGCAATTGGCTGGAATGAGTACTATGGGCTGGCAATGGTGTGGTGAGTGCTACACCAGAGAGTCTATTGAGACAATGGTGAAGGATTGGGGAATCAGTGTTCTTCGTCTCGCTATGTATGTAGAAGAGGGCGGATACAATGAGACTCCGGAAGAGTTCCGTGAGAAGATGTGCAACTTCATCGACATCTGTGGCGAGTTGGGTATCTATTGTATTGTAGATTGGCACATTTTGACTCCGGGAAATCCATTGGATCCTAAATACAGTGGTGCGGACGAGTTCTTCCGTTTCATCTCTAATAAGTATGCTACAAAAGATCACTTGATCTATGAGATTTGTAACGAGCCAAACAATTGTCTTGAGAAAAACAATCCTGAAAAGCCTTGGGAGTGTACAAAAGACACAAGTGTGACTTGGGAGATGATCGCAGAGTATGCTAATCGTGTCATTCCTGTGATTCATTACGAATATGAGGCTGTCGGTGCGCAACACCCTGTTGTCATCGTGGGTACTCCTCAATGGGATCAATTGGTGGACGCTTGCTTGAAGGAGGGTATGTGCCAAGGTAACGGAAAAGACCTTTGCGACTCTCTTCCTGAAAGAGATGCTCGTTTGAAATTCGACAATATCATGTATGCTTTCCACTTCTATCCGGGAGAGCACCATGAAGGTTTTGAGAAGGATGGAAAGAAAGACTACTACAATATGTACTCTTACATCTATGACGTGTTGGGTAGACTTCCGGTATTCTGTTCTGAGTTTGGTTTGACCAACCCAGACGGCGACGGCCCGATTTTTATTGACAGAACCGATAAATGGTTGCTCCTCTTGAGCGGAAACAATGCCGGCAAGCAGTTGGTGAGCTTCTGTAACTGGAGTTTTTCAGACAATGAGCGTGCCTCTTCAGCGTTGAATCCGGGTGCTTGTGCAGCTAAGAACTGGAACGATGTTACGGTTTCCGGTGATTACATCAAGCGTGTTCTTTCGGTTATCAATAAGGGAGTGAATGACACTACCGTTTTGAAAGAGTCTAATCTTTATACAAAATAAAATCATGGAAGGAAGGGGGGGCTTCCTCTTCCTTCTTTTTCCCTTTAAATCAGATATCATGAAGATCGTTAATAAACTTGTTGGACTAACTATAGTGTGTAGTGTCTTAACAATGACACAATGCTCGAATCCTTCTGTGCAGAATGGGCAAAAGCCTGCTGAGAAGTTTGTTTTCGAGGCAAAAGATACTTCTTGGAAAAGTTTGAGCGTCCGTGAAAAAATCGGACAGACCATGATGGTTAATGCTAAATATTTCGATCACCTGAAAATGGGTGACGGAGATATGAAGAAGTTCATGGAAAAATATCCGATTGGCAGTGTTTTCATTCCCAATTGGTATTACAATGAAAATGGAGGAAAAGATGGTGATATCTACGCCTTAATTGCCAAGGCTATCAAGGATTATAATGATGCGGCAAAATACCCCGTTCTTGTCTCTGAGGATTTTGAACGTGGTATGGGCGAGACTTACTCTAAATATACGCACATGCCTGCCGGAATGTCTCTCGGAGCGGCTAACGACGAGGAACTGGCTTACAACTTCGGTAAGTCAATCGCTATGGAGTCAAAGGAGATGGGCTATAACTGGTTGCTTCATCCGGTGTGCGACTTGAACATGAATCCGCTGCAGGAGTTGGTTATCGAACGTTCGGTTTCCGACAGTGCGGATTTGGCTATTCCTTTGCTGAAAAAGCAGATGAAGGGATTGCACGACCAAAACGTTATCTCTACTGTAAAGCATTTCCCCGGAGACGGTGTTACGATGCGTAACCAGCATCTTGTGACCACCGCCAACAGTTTGAGCGAAAAAGAGTGGCGCGCCACTTTCGGTAAGTTGTTCCAAAGCATGATTGATGCAGGTGCAGCTTCCATTATGGTGGGTCATATCCAATTGCCATTCTACCAAAAAGAGAAAATCAACGGTTTGCTGCCTCCGGCTACATTGTCTAAAGAGTTGATGGTTGATTTGCTGAAAGGAGAGATGGGCTTCGAGGGAGTTGTCATCACCGACGCGCTCAACATGGGTGGTTGCGCAGGTTACTATCCGACTGAATTGGAGGTTTCTGTACAATGTTTCATCGCGGGAGCCGATGTCGTGCTTTGGCCGGATTTGGCTTATATGGATACTGTTGAGGCTCGCATCAACCGTGGAGAGATTCCAATGTCACGTCTGGACGATGCCGTTAAGCGTGTGTGGGCTATGCGTGAGCGTTTCAACTTTATTCAGAAAAACGACTCTTTGTTCACTGAAATGACGCAGGCTGACAAGGATTTGGTGTTTGAGACAGGTAGTAAGTTGGCAGAAAAGTCTGTGACTTTGTTGGAGGATAGAAACAACGACATTCCGTTGACAGCAGAAAAATGCAAGAAGATATTGTTGATGCCTATCAGTTACGAGGACAAGGGCGAGACTTTTGAATTTACAAAGAAGGAGTTAGAAAAACGTGGCTTCGAGGTGGACATGTTAGTAAGTCCTCACTTCTATCAGTGGGGTTGGAGGATAGACTCATTGTACACTTACGACAAGGTCTTCATCTGTTTTGAAAACAGATATTTCCACCCGATTGGAACGCCGTTCTTTAAAGATCACGAGGCGTTTGGAGTATGGACGGCCAACATGCTCGATCCTAACAAGCGTATTGCAGTTTCGTACAGCAATCCGTTCTTGGTGAATTTCTACGAAGAAATCGCTTCTATGAAGGTGAACGCGTACAGTTGCGACTCATTCTCACAAAGAGCGGTAGTGAAAGCACTTTGCGGAGAAATTCCTTTCACAGGAAAATCTCCAGTAAAATTGAATCCTGAAGAATTGAAATAATAACAACTAACTGAGTGGAGAACGTGGGTCGAATGGTCTAATGTTCTCCACTTTTAACACTAATTACCATGAACGAAAACATTAAAAACAAAAAACTCTCTGTGATAGAGAAATGCGCTTACGGCGCAGGCGACTTGGCAAGTAATCTTTTCTGGGGAATTGTGGTTGTCGCTGCGATGTTTTACACCGACTATTTTGGCATATCCGCAGCTGCGGCAGGACTTATGACTCTGATTGTGTCTTACATTGATTTAGCTTTGGATGTCTTCATCGGAGCTGCTGCAGATAGGGTAAAATCCAAATGGGGTAAATTCAGACCTTGGATTTTGTATGGTTTTATCCCTTTTGGAGTATTGGGATTCTTGGCGTTTTATACACCTGATTTGGCAGAAACAGGTAAACTTGTATATGCGTATATCACGTTTTTCCTTTTCCGTGCAATATACTCTTTGGTGAACGTTCCTTATGGTGCGTTGTTGGGAGTTATTTCAGAAGACCCGAAAGAGCGAGACGAAGTCTCTGCATATAGAAACGTAGGTGCACAAATTGGTAACTTGTTAAGTTATGGAATGGTGTTTACATTCGCCCAAAAATTTGTAGATAATTTAGGTGTTTCAGCGTCAACAGGCTTCTCTTATGTTGCTCTTATTTTTGCTATAGTTTCATCACTATTGTTGTTTTGTACGTTCTTTTTCACAAGAGAGAGGGTACAGCCAGTTAAAGTGCAAAACAATAGTTTGACGGAGGATCTAAAGGATTTGGTGACCAATAAGCAATGGATATGTTTGTCTTTAGCTGGACTTGCCTTGATTATTTTTACGGCTTGCCATAATACCACCGTGACTTACTACGCAAAATATTATGTTGCCGATATGGTATTAAATCCATCTTCTCCAGATGGTGTGGATTTCATTGTGAACGGAACGTTATTCGGAATTCAATTGGATTGGACTCTATTCTATACTTTGATAGCATCGTGTTCGGCTATCTTGACGATTTTGGGGACTTTGATCATCCAACCTGTTGTGAGAAAATTTGGAAAGAAAGAGACTTGGATCGCTTGTTTCATAGTTTCATCCATTGTCTCTATCGTTTTGTTGTTTGTAGATAAAGATCAACCCGGTTTGATCATTGTGTTGAATATGTTGTTTTCTCTAACCATCGGACCGACTGGTTACATCATGTGGAGTATGTATGCGGATGTGGCAGATGATGCGGAAGTGAAAACAGGAAGACGTGCGACAGGACTTATTTATTCATCTGCGACCATTGCTCAAAAGTTCGGATATGCAAATGCCAACTCGTTGCCACTTTTTGCTTTGGCTTCGATAGGTTTTGTTGCAAATGACATCAATATGACAGAGGAGACGAGAGAGGCGGTAAGATCTGTCTTTGTGTTTATACCACTGATAGGAGCAGCGTTGGGATTGGTTTCTCTTTACTTCTACGACATCGATGAACAGAAGATCAAAGAAAACTCGGCTAAGCTTGCAGAGATGAATGCAAATAAAACTAAATAATATAATTGATCATGAAAGAAAATCAAAAACTCTCCATTTTGGAGAAAACTTCGTATGGAGTTGGAGACTTAGCATGTAATCTCTTCTGGGGATTGATATGCATGGCAACTGTGTTCTATACAGATTATTTTGGATTGGATGCAGGAGTAGCAGGTACAATGATTCTTATTGTATCTTGTTTAGACATCGCTTTTGACGTAGTTATCGGTGCTGTAGCAGATAGAAAGAAAACTCGCTGGGGTCGTTTCCGTCCTTGGATTCTTTTCGGAGTAGTTCCGTTCTGTATCATCGGTTATTTAACTTTTTACACTCCGGATTTCAATGATGCTGGCAAGATTTTTTATGCCTCTTTGACATTCTTTTTGTTCCGTATTATGTATTCGGTTGTTAATGTTCCTTACGGTGCATTGATGGGTGTTATTTCTGCCGATCCTAAAGAAAGAACAGCTGTTTCTGCTTATAGAAATATCTGTGCGCAAATCGGTTGTATCTTTAGTTACGGTTTCGTATTTACTATCGTTCGTACTATCCAAGATTCTATGAAGTGTTCCGGACAAGATGCGTTCGCTACAACAGCGTTGATTTATGCAATTGCTGTGCTTGTATTATTATTATGTACATTCTTTTTTACTCGTGAAAGAGTTGAACCTGTTAAAGAAGAACAGAGTAAACTTTCTGAGGATGTAAAAGACTTGGTTAACAATAAACCTTGGATTATGCTCTCTATTGCAGGTATTGCGATGTTGTTCTTTGTTTTTGTTCACAACGGATTAATTCCTTTTTATGCAAAATACTGTATCGCAGATTCTGTTGTTAATGCTAATGGAGAAACAGAGTTTGTTGTAACAGGTAAATTATTTGGATTTGATTTGAATTGGGAACTTGTTTCTACGCTATTGTTGTCAATTGGTTCTATTGTTACTATCTTAGGAACTTTGTTGATTCAAATCGTTGTTGCTAAATTTGGAAAGAAACCAACTTGGATTGGATGTTTTATATTGGCTTCAATTCTATCTATTGCGTTCTTGTTTGTTGACAAAGAGAATATTGGAGCAATCATTATCTTGAATATCTTATTTACTTTGTGTATCGGACCTTCAGGATACATTATGTGGAGTATGTATGCTGATGTTGCAGACAATGCTGAGGTAGAGACAGGTCGTCGTGCTACAGGATTGATTTATTCATCTGCAACTATGGCTCAAAAATTAGGTCAAGCTTTAGCTAATTCTATTCCGGCTTATGCCTTGGCATTCATTGGTTTTGAAGCGAATATTAAGTTAAGCGATGATATTATTTCTTCGTTGGGTAGTATGTTTGCTTTGTTACCTTTGGTGGGTGCTGTTATCGGTGTGGTTTGCTTGTTGTGTTACAATATCGACGAAAAGAAAATTGCAGAAAACTCAAGAAAGCTTGCAGAAATGAAAGCTGCGAAAGAAAACTAATCGTTGAGTTTTTATAATGATAAGAAAAATCGCTCCATTTGTATGGGGCGATTTTTTTTGATTTTTATTAATTGTTATATTTTGATTTTGTTGTAAGATAGGTTTAGTGATTGTTTTTTGGTTATTCAAATATTATTATATTATTATTTTCTTATACTCATGAGTTGCGGGAATGTGCAAAAAAATAGGTGTAATAAAAAAATATTCGATTGAAACAGAATGGATTATAATAAATCAAAATAAAAGGTGTAAATTTGCGCTGTTTTTGCTTTTTTATGTTTTTGAAAGGAAAGTGAAGATAGCGAGCAATGAGAAATTTAAATTACTTGACGAATATATGGTTAATTATTTAAGGAAGACGTGGCTGGCATTGTCACTGATTTTGCTGTGTACGGGGGTACATGCTGCAACTTACAAAGGTACAAGTGGAGGTACTAACTGGACGGTGGATACTGATACTGGTGTCTTGACTATTAGTAAAGGAGAAAAGTATGAAGGGGGAAGAGAATGGTTTACCCAATGCCCTGATTACGACGCAGGTGTTACCCATGATTATGACACGGAATGGGAGAGGGATGGATATGATGTTAGTTGTGAGAAAGACAACGGAGATGATTGGCATAATTATTCATCTCGAATAACAAGCATTGTTGTAGAAGAGGGTGTTACAGAAATTGGTAATGCAGCATTTCGTAATCTTTCAAATGTGACAAGTGTCTCGTTGCCTACTACATTGACCACAATTGGGCTTGAAGCCTTTAGAGGGTGTTCAAAGTTGGATTCTATCTACATTCCAAAGAATGTTTGTACGTTAAAAGATCGTTGGGCAACGGATTGTTACGAGTTGTCGGTTATTGAGGTCGACCCAGAAAACGAATGTTATTTTGTGGATCAATATGGTGCGGTGTATGATGCTGATACTACTACGCTTGTGAAATTGCCACAAGATATGACCATCGGTGAGTTGGTGATTCCAGAGGGTGTGACTGAATTTGCCACAGATGCCTTGTATCAACAAGTGCATTTGACGCAAGTGATGTTGCCTTCTTCCATGACTTCCGTAAAGTATGGTTCATTAGATGGTTTGGAGAAATTGGAGAGTATCTATTTTAATTCTACTACTCCTCCAGCTTTTGAAAATGAGATTGGTAATGGTACAAATAAGAATTTGGTGATATATATTCCTTGTTTGCCAGAAGATGATGGTCGAGATGATGAATATCAGAAGGAGACTGGAATCAAAATTGATAAGATCAAGTCTTTCCTTAAAGAGATTGAGGTATATGCTGTTTCTGGTAACGCGAAAGCAGGTTCTGCAACGGTTATTTCTCGTGTGACATGTGAGAAGCAGACCGTCACTATCTCTGCAACAACTAACCCGGGGTATGATTTCTCGCACTGGGAGAGTGATATGAGAGGTAAAATCGGAGAGGGACAACCTACATTTACTTACGATTATATTGAAGGAACACATCCGAAAGTGGAAACTTTCACGGCTATTTTCGAGGGTAACAATTTTGATCTTAAAGTCATCACCAAACCAAGCGGTATGGGTGTGACTACTGGTAGTGGTCAGCACGAAATTGATACTCGAGTTAATATTTCTGTTACTCCGGCGAACGAATGTTATACGTTCCTCGGATGGGAAGATGATATGACCAATGATAGTCTTACGAGATCAGTGTTGGTCGAGGCAAACCCTAAGACCTACGTTGCAGTCTTTGCAAAAGACTCTTTTGATGTAAGTGCAAGTGTGAATGATGCGAACATGGGTTCGGTTGTGATGTTTAACGAAACGCTTACAAAAGATTTCTCTGCAACCGACAAGGTTTATTGTAACGATTCCATCACACTGACTGCAACGCCTGCGGCACACCACCATTTTGTCAATTGGAATGGGGATGCAAATATGACCCAACCGGTGTACGGTTTCCGTGTGGATGGCAACAAAGAGGTGAGCGCGAACTTCGCAATAGATACTTTCCGTGTGGAATTTGTAAATTATGATGGTACTTCACTATATTTCACTTATGTGGATTATGGTGCGGAACTTCCTGCATATAAGGGAGAGAACCCGGTGCGTCCGGCTACTGCTGAATACACTTATTCTTTCAACGGAAAATGGGTGCCGGCAGTTGCGTCTGTGACTCAAGACACCATCGTCGTTGCTCAATACGACTCAACTCCGAACAACTACAACTTCAAGGCTATTGCTAATGGAGAGGTTCATGAGACAAGAGAGGTTGCTTTCGGTAGCAGTGTGGTCGCTCCAAGCGATGCGTCAAAAACGGGACATACTTTCGTGGGTTGGAGCGATGATGACCAAAATGGAAACATGGTCGATTTCCCATTTGATATGCCTGCGAAAGATACCATTGTTTATGCGGTATTCAAGGTGGATACATTCATGCTCTACTACATGAATTTCGACTCCACAATTATCTCTTCTGAAAAAGTGGCGTATGGCGATCACCCTAAAATTCAGCCAGCCGACCCTAAGAGAGAAGGTTATACGTTTAACGGTTGGAGCAAGATTGTAAGTCAGATGCCTGCCGCTAATGATACCATATTCGCATTGTATGACATCAATGAATATACGTTGAGCCTTATCGACCATGATGGAGTGTCTATCAAACAGGAGAAATATGAATACAATACCTCTTTCGACTCGTTTGAAGAACCATCTCGCACTGGATACACTTTCAGCCATTGGATTTCTGTGGCAGATGAGACGATTGATTTTCCTTTCGTATTGAAGAAAGATAGCACGCTGAGGGCTCAATATACAGTCAACCAATATGAATTGACATTTGTTTTCGAGGGCGATTCAGTCATTTCAAGAGAGATGGTGGATTATGGAAGTGCGATCACAGCACCGACTGTAGCGAAAGAGGGTTACACTTTCGCAGGCTGGGATGGAGTAGTGCCAGCAACCATGCCAGCAAAGGACACCACCTTTACAGCACAGTGGTCTATCAACCAATACACTATCACTTTTGATACAGAGGGAGGTAGTGAAATTGCACCAA
>CALFTM010000038.1 GCA_937916355.1 uncultured Bacteroidales bacterium | reverse complement strand
CATGTAATAGTTACCATCTTCGTCTTTGAAAACAGGTTTTACCCATGGGAATAGCTGTTCGTAGTGCATGCCTACCAAATCAGCTCCCTTATATTCTGCAATAACACGATATGGTATTACCTTATCACCCTGTTTGTATGCATCCATAGGAAGTTCTGCGCCTTCGCTCTGGAAATATGCAGATAGGCGTTCTTTTGCAAGAACCAATGTTACAGGTTCTGCTGTATATGGATTGTATGATTGAACTGCAACGTAATCTATCTTGTTACCTACGCAAAGTGCTGTATTAGATGGCAATGTCCAGGGTGTGGTGGTCCAAGCTGCAAAATATGCTTTACCCCAACCCTGCATTTCCGGTTTTGGATCTGTTATCAGGAACTGTGCAGTTACGGTAGTGTCTTTTACATCGCGATAGCAACCGGGTTGGTTCAATTCGTGACTTGACAGACCAGTACCTGCTGCCGGTGAATATGGCTGAATAGTATATCCTTTGTAGAGATAATTCTTTCCATACAACTGTTTCAGCAACCACCACAATGTTTCAATGTAACGGTTATCGTATGTTATGTATGGATTATCAAGATCTACCCAATAACCTACTTTTTCTGTCAATTCACTCCACTTCTCTTTGTACTTCATTACTTCTGTACGACAGTGCATGTTGTATTCATCGACAGTTATCTTTGTTCCAATATCTTCTTTGGTGATACCGAGTTTCTTTTCTACGCCAAGTTCTACAGGCAGTCCGTGTGTATCCCATCCTGCCTTACGGTTTACCTGATAGCCATTCATTGTCTTGTAACGACAGAAACAGTCTTTGATAGTTCTGGCCATTACGTGGTGGATTCCCGGCATTCCGTTTGCCGATGGAGGTCCCTCAAAAAATACGAAAGAAGGCGCACCTTCTCTGATGTTCACACTCTTGTGAAATAAATCTTTTTCGTCCCATTGCTTCAAGACCTCCTTGTTGATTTCCGAGAGGTTGAATTTGGAATACTCTGCGAATTTTTTAGCCATGCCGCTTATGTATCTTTTAATATTATTTTATTACAATCCTTATTGCTTATTAAAAGTGCAAAAATAATGTTTTTGTGGGATAATGTAAAATTGGAGTGAGACTTTTTCAAATTCTGTACTGTAATATGGCACTTAACTTTTCTTTGTTTAGAAAGTTTCTTGCAAAACTCATTTTTTTTTTTTTTTTTTGCTAAATTTGCGAAAATTTAATTTCGTAATTTAAAAAATTTATTGAAAATAATGAAAAAATGGTTCTCAATCACGATGTTATGCGTGGTAGTAGCTTCTTTTTCTAATTTTGTCTATTCAGCAGATTTGAAAAAGAGCGTGTGTGTTGTCCGGAAGAGTATTTCAGAGGAGGAGAAGGAGTTGTACAAGAAGACGGCAAAGGTGCTTTACGACAACTCTTTTATGGCAGCTTCTCGTAGTTTGGAGCGTTACTCAGGAGGTTTCGGTTCTGGTTTTGTTGTGAAAGATGCTACTGGAAAATTGGTGTTGGTGACCAATAAGCACGTTGTCAAGAATGCGGATTTGGTTGATTTGACATTTACGATAGACGATAAGGACACTGTTTTGAGGGCATGTCCTGTGATTGCGAAGTCTGATACATTGGATATTGCCTTGGTGGAGTTTCCTCAGGACAAAAAATCGCTTGTTACTCCATTAGAATTTGATACCGATAAATTACAGGATGGTATCTCTGTATGGACGGCAGGTTTCCCCGGATTGGGTAATGACCCTGCTTGGCAATTGGGTAACGGTATCGTTTCCAATGGTTCTTACTTCAATTTGGAGATGTCGGATAGCGCGCACATCAGAGTGATCCAGCACACTGCGCAAGTAGACCCGGGAAGTTCAGGAGGCCCGTTGATGATCAAGAAGGGCGACTCTTATTTTGTTGTCGGAATGAACACATGGAAAGCCCTTGCCCGTGAAAATGCGAACTTCTCATTGAAAGCTGGTGATGTGAAGGTATATTTGGACTCTCCAAAGAAAAATGAGGCGGCAGCCAGTGCATCATCTAAGAGTGAATTGAAGAAGGTGGCAGAAAAATTCAGAGAGGGGTTGGCGGAGACGACTCCGGATTCTATCGCACAATATTTCTCTACGAAAATGGTAACCTCTTACCCAGAGGATAAATTGAAGGCGATATTGGGTGCAGTTTCATCATACACTGCTTCTGTGTTGAGGGACGCTTATCCGATTGCAGGTTTGAAGTTGGCTACTGCGGATGTGGTGAGAGCTTCTCTTAAGAAGCCAGCGGAGGTTGCGCTTGGCAATGTGTCTGTTTCGGGAAACAAGGGAACTGCAACCTACACTTATAAAAAGCAGACTTTCACCACCAGATGGGAAAAGTTTCCTGAGGGATGGAAAATCACTTCAACTGATTTCATTCCGGAAGAGATTGACAAAGATGGAGAATTTGTCTCTTCTGAAGCAGGGTTCTTGGGTACTGGTTTCAGGATTTTAGATTTGTCGGAATGCTCTCGCTTGGAATTGATGGCATGGCCATCGTTGAATGACCCATTAGTTTTTACTGATGAAGCATCAAATCAAACAAGGGTGACGACTTATACACCGAAAGCACGTTTTGGCTTTTCATACGGAGGCTTTTTGGGACGTTTTGTTATCAATGGAGTCGAGTTGGATTTTGGTACTTGTCCAATGACAGATGTTATTTATTTAAATAAAAGTGGAGACTCAAATGAGACGAATGAGTGGTTGGATGATGAAACAAAAAATTTCTCAGTAGGTGTTACTTACAATATTGGAGCGCAATGTCCGATGGCCATTAATCGTCTGTTTATCTCTCCAGAAGTTGTAGGAGGTGTCGGAATACAGGCTGGAGGTATTGGTTTTGCTACAAAACTGACATTGTCTCCATCTGTGAATGTAGGTTTTATTTTGAATAAAAGTAAAATCTTATATGCAGGATTGGGTTATCGTTTGTGTGGCACACCGTCTTCTGTTTTGTCTGATTTCCCGATCAGCCGTTATGATTTTTTGACGACGAAGATAGGATTCATTTTCTAAATTTAGAATTTTTGTAGTAAGTTAAGGCTACTTCTATAAATTATGATTTGTTTTTTCATATTCGACCTAATTTGTAGAAGTAGCCTGTTATTTAAAAAAGATACAAGATGAAAGTAGTTAAATTATTATTAGCATTAATGACATTCTGTTTTGCAATGGGAGTGTCGCAAGCAGCAGAAAAAGAGGCGGCAAAGTATTATCCCGCAGTCGTTGTGAAAAAAGACGGCACTAAGGATGAGGGATTCATGACTGTTGGATACTTCGGCTCAGCTTCTTATGGTGTATGGCTTGCACCCGTTCCAAGAAAGTCAAAAGAAGATAAGTTTTATGCATCGTCTGATGTTTCGCAAGTCTATCTCAATATAGAGGAAGGATCGTATTTGTTGAGAGAGCCTATCAAGTGGGTGTATGCTAATTTTTATGTAAAAAACAACTATAAACACACTCAAGATGTTTTTGCGTTGGTTTTGGAGAAGGGTGACTTGGAACTTTACGCCATCTACTATGAAGGTTATAAGAAGTTTACAAATTATTATTGTAAAAGGAAAGGAGAGGAGGTTGCCGGTTTGGTGGCGATAGTCGAATGTAATCGTAATGGCGAAAGATGTGATGTAAGCGACCATTTCGAGGCAAGTTACAAACATTTGTTTGGAGATTACCCAGATTTGTGCAAACAGATTGAGGAGGAAAAACTGACAGGTGAGCATCTGCCTGAAATCGTAAAGGAGTATAATCGTTATAAAGCTGAAAAGAAAATCGGAAAATAACTAATTTATATTGTGTATGTGTAAAATTAAATTTTTGTTAAGTTTTGTCTTCGTGTTCGTTTTCTTTACAGGAGCGTATGCTGGAGAAGATCTGGAGGCTGCTGTTATCGTAAAGAAGAATGGTCAGAAGATCGAGTGTTTTATCGGACGTCAAACTATGTTTAATCAGATGGTGAAAAAGGTTAGCTACAAAAGCGACCTCAATTCAAGCAAGCAGAGCATAGATGTTGAAGAGATTCATCAGGTCATTTTCCCCTCTTCAAATGGCGATAGTGTCGCAATCGTTGAGAATGTTGAGTGGGTTGACGCAAAAGATTACATGAATAATGATTTGAGTAAGCGCAAATCACAACTCATGACGGTTCGTCGACTTGGATATATGAATGTCTATTCATGGACTAAGTATGTCAACAATGTTCAAGAGTGGAGATATTATGTGTGTCGTAAGAAAAATGAAACTGTCGGTGTCGAAGCAAACATTTTGGTGATCAGTCCGAAAAATAGAGGAGAAGGTTATAAATATGCAGCTTTCGGGAAAAGTTTTGAGAACACCTACGAGAGATTGTTCAAGGAGTGTCCGGATGTTGTGAAATCCATCAAATCCGGAGCTTTCAAGGCAGAGGATTTTGAGGCGATCGTTGAAGAGTACAATGCTTATATGGCAGAAAAGGGAAAATAACTATCCATAGAGAATTAAAAGGGGAGTGGTTCGCCGCTCTCCTTTTTTTTGTGTTTAGTGGGTGTGTGGTGAGTTTGTGAAAATCTGGCGAATTTGTCGATTGGGAATACTAAAGATGTAGATGAGAATATGACGACCATCTTCTTTGGTTATTACATCGATCTTTCCTCGTTCGTCTCGTGTGGGGAGAAAAATAGAGGAAGAGGGATTGAAAATTGCAAGAGGGCTGGAGCTTTAGGCTTTGGCTCTCTCGCTTTTTGAGAGGTCGCTTCTCTTTAAATAGGAGTGTTTCGATATGTAAGAAGAAAACATTATATTTGCAGAGAAACAGAAAAAAGCGTAAAGTTATGATAAAACCATATCCGATAGGACGACAAGACTTCAAGGACATCATCGAAAGCGGTTTTGCTTACGTTGACAAAACCGAGCGGATGTATGAGATGGTAAAGAACCGGAAATTCGTGTTCCTTTCCCGTCCGCGCCGTTTTGGCAAGTCTCTGCTTGTCAATACGCTGCAGCACT
>CALFTM010000037.1 GCA_937916355.1 uncultured Bacteroidales bacterium | reverse complement strand
ACTTATACGGATGCGCCTTGGCATACTCATAATCCTTTTCGGTGATTTCGTAACGGTAAAGACTGGTATCCTGTGCATCTGAGATAAGTTCGTAATTATTCGGCTCGATAATCATCTCTGCATACCCACGTTCATGGTTTAACGCATCGCATAGATAATACAGGCTATCATCAAAAACAAGGTGCGTCCACAAACTCACAAATGGCAGAGAATAAACGTAACTGACTGCCTTACTTGGACAAGTAATAGAATCCTGAGCAGCCAAATTGATAGTTTCGTCAGTTCCTCCTCCGTAATTTAATTCAATTCGGATGTCATGTTTAGTGCCGTTTACTATTCGATAATTGGCAATTCGTTTTTCAAGAACCTCCTCTTTATTCAATTTATATGGATGCGCCTTGGCATACTCATACTCCTTTTCGGTGATTTCGTAGCGATAACGATAAACATCAGGTCCATTTTGAACACATTCGTAATTGTTTGGTTCAAAAATCATTTCAACATACCCAAGACCATGTTTAACCGAGTTGCATAAATAATACACGGAATCATCAAATACAAGATGAACAAAACTGTCCCAATCAAAAGGCCCCTGACGGTGACTATCCATAAGGACTCCCTTGCGTGACGTACTATCCTGAGAAGCCAAACTTATAGTGTCGAAACGGTTAGCATCCAAGGAAATTTCAATCTTCACGTCATGACCCGTTTTATTGATGATTGTATAATATCTCTCATCATTCTCAACTTGATATATTTCTTCCTCGCATCCAAACGTTCCAAAGAGGAACATTGCATATATTATGACTTTTATTACTTTTCTGTCCATTTTTTTTTATATTTATTTAAACATGCTGATCATCTACTCCGCCTCCGATTTATACGGATGCGCCTTGGCATACTCATAATCCTTTTCAGTGATTTCGTAACGATAAAGGAATTTGTCCGGCCCTAAAAGCAAGCATTGATAGTTTAAAATTTCGTTTATCATTTCCGCATAATAAGGGTTTTCTTCATCTTTTTCTTGACATAAATAACGTAAGGTGTCATTAAACACGATGAAAACATCACCATCAGGAAATTGTTGATACCTAACTCCGTCCCTGCTCGGTATACCTGAAAGCACAATGCTATCTCCTTCTTGTAAGGAATATGTATTATTGCTAAACTTCTCATTTGAGAAAGGAACACTTTCAATTTTTACATTGTGTTTTGTAGCGTTAGCAATTATAAATTTCCATTCGCCTTCTGGCATCCCCTCTATTTCTTCAGGTTCACATGCCATGAAAAAAATGGGTGCAATTAGTGCTATTAACGCATAATTTATTTTTCTGACCATAGTTCTTTATATAATTTTAGAAAAGTATTTTAAATTCTCTCCATTGAATCAGCAATCCAGCTGGCATATTTTTAAACGTCTTCCTTTGCATACTGATCATCTACTCCGCCTCCGATTTATACGGATGCGCCTTGGCATACTCGTAATCCTTTTCGGTGATTTCATAAAGCAACTTACGAACATTGTCTTTCACTTCTATACTTTCATAAAAAAAGCATCGGTTATCATACATCGAGTTTCCTCGTTC
Organism: uncultured Bacteroidales bacterium; assembly: GCA_937916355.1. GTDB lineage: Bacteria > Bacteroidota > Bacteroidia > Bacteroidales > Paludibacteraceae > UBA1181. The sequence continues at coordinate 29,403 of CALFTM010000037.1, read as the reverse complement.
GGAGTACACTTGTACGACAAAGTGTCATCGAAAGTTATAAATATGACACTATTAAGTCCAAAAGGATATGGTTGTACAGGCAATCCTACCGCTTCATACATAATTTCCACTTTTTCCGATGGAGAAATCGTGTAAAGCACCTCAGTTGAATCATTCTTTATTTCTATTTTGTGAGAAGTGCCATTTGAAATATATAAATTATAAACTGCACCTCCATCAACATCAGGTTCACTGCATGATGCAATAAATAAAACGACAAGTGAAATCAATAAACATTTTAATTTTCCCATTTTCATATAATTCTAAATAGTTAATATTTCATCACCCACTCTCATTCATACTTATACGGATGCGCCTTGGCATACTCGTAATCCTTTTCGGTGATTTCGTAACGATATTTTTTATTTATTTGCATAAATTTTTTCACACTCTTCTTTACAATTATGCTTTTTTAAGTGTTCAACCACATGCTGGTATTTTTCCTCTGTAATTTCGTAACGAAGATGGTAAACTTCGGGTCCCCACTCGATAGGTTTGTATAAAGAAGGTTGTTTAACCATTTGATCATGATTAACTTCATGATTCGCCAGATATGCTTCACATAAGTAAGACAACGTATCATCAAAAATGAGGTACGTACAGTATGAGTCAAATGGATAATATTCAAAAGCAGCTACTCTACCCGGTGGACGAGTGATACTATCATAAGGAGCAATGAATATTATGTCGTGGTTCTCTTTTTCGTTTTTATTGTATGAAGTTTCAATTTTCACGTTGTGAGAAGTACTGTTAGCAATCGTAAAGTACCACTCCCCTTTAGCAGGACCGTCAACTATAACCTCATCATCACAGCCTGACATGATTACAACAAGCGACATTAATAAAAATTTTATTCTTCCCATATTTCTTGAAATTTTGGTTTTAAATAATTATTGAGAGTCGGAAACTCCCGTTGGTTTATAGTTTTATCATTCTACTCCTAAAAAATACATATCGTTTAGGTTACTGTGCAAAATTACACAAACATTTTAATTAATCCTTTATTTCTATGATTTTTTTTAATCTTTAGTTATCGTGCTGATTGATAGGGAGATTAATTGAGGGGAAACCACAATCGTCGTCATCATTTTTTAGAATCCTACAAATCGAAATAAATCAAAACCATGATGAGCGCACAAAAAAAGTGCGGCTCACTTAGCGAACCGCACTTTGTCTTTTGTAAATAAGTTCTGGTTAGGCATTCTCAGAAAGGAACTTGTAGAGGTCTCCGAATGTTTGGATCTCTTTCATTCTATCTCCTGCAATCTTCACGCTGAACTCCTCCTCGATAAGAGCAACCAAGTCAACCAAACTCAAACTATCCAAGTCCAATGTTTCCTTGATAGACTTTTCAGCAGAAATTTCTTCCACTTCTACTTCAAATTCTTCAGCCAAAACTGTATTTACTTTCTCAATCAATTCTGTCATATCCATAATTTTACGTTTTGATAAAATTTCACGATGCAAAGGTAACTCAACATTCCCTATGTTCCAAACATTTTGCACATATATTATGTTCTTTTTTTCTCTTTTATAGGTGCATATTGGGAAAAAAGGGCTAATTTTGTAGGCGATTTCGGACATATTGAACTAAATTCAGGAAAATATGAACACAAATATAATTAGTTTAGCAGATTTCAAACGCATCCCATCGCTTTCAATTTTTGAGGACGATGTGCTGGTGGTACGCTCTCAGGACATCCCCTATATCCCCAAACCGAAATATCCGGTACGTATCAAATATTTCGTTTTCGTCTATTGTTCTTCTGGCTCGGTTAAATTTTCAATCGACACGAAGACACACGAAATCAATGAGGGGCAGTTCCTCCTAATGTCTTCTGATTGTGTCATGGAATTTCATGAAATCCACAATTTCAAAGGGACATTCCTCGTGGTGTCGTATAAGTACATGAAGACGCTCACCACATTCTGCACCGCCATCTGGAAAAGACTCGCCACCATCGCCAAGGAGGCGATACATGACATCACGGAAGAGGAGGCAAAAATCGTGGCGAACTACATTGAGCGACTGGTCAGATACTGCAATAATGACAACATCACTTTTCGCAAGGAGATCATCATGCACGAGATTTTGGCGTTCCTCCACGAATTGTGCGGCTTCCAGTCTGTCGTGAACATCGAAACAACACATTTGTCTAACGATAGGAACAAGTCCATCTACGGAGAGTTTATCTCGCTCGTCGTCCATAATTTCAGACAAGAACACTCTGTCTCTTTTTACGCAGAAAAGATGGGGCTAACCCCAAAATACCTATCCATCGCCGTAAGAACCGCTTCCGGCAACACTCCCAGCGAGTGTATCCAAAAATTCCTCATCCAAGAGTCGATGGTGCTGCTGAAAAATACCAATATGGCAATCAAACAAATCGTGGCGGAACTCAACTTCCCTACTGCGACCTTCTTCTGCCGTTATTTTAAAAGACATACGGGAATGTCGCCCAACGAATACAGAACAAAATCTTTGTAAAACCATAAATTAAAAATACAATGAAACATTTTTTCATCTCTCTACTATTTACGATCTCTTGTTTTTCACTTTCTGCACAATTGCTTCAGAATGAGGTGAAATACAATGATCCGAAAGAACCGAAAAGTATCGGTATCGTACTCTACTCAAATGACGTGGAGACAGTCTTCAACGCTTTGCGACTCGCCGCCTATTCTCAGGAGTGGGACAACAAAGTGCAGGTCTTCTTGCTCGGCAAAGGCGTGGAATTGGAAAAACTCATCAAAGAGAATGCCGACATCAACGAGCAGTTCCAAAAACTCATCGAACTGGGCGGGGAGGTGATGGGATGCCAAACCTGCTTCAAGTCACGACAACAGTCTAATTCTAAAATCTGCAAACTGGGGTGCATCGAAGACCTATATGATGTGGTGAAGAAAAACCAAATCGTTCTCACTTTCTAATTTTTTTCTTATGATGGTTTCTTTAAATTCACTTCATGATTTTTTTAGAACCCACCTTTAAACGTCAAACCTATAAATTATTATATCAAATGATCAAAGTCGGAATCATCGGCGGAGCAGGCTATACAGCAGGAGAACTCCTCCGCATCTTACTCAACCACCCTCAGGTGGAAATCGTATTTGTAAACAGTAGCAGCAATGCTGGTAATAAATTGTACCAAGTGCATGAAGGACTCATCGGCGAAACCGAAATGACCTTTACTGACGAACTGCCTTTTGATAAAATAGATGCCATGTTCATCTGTTCAGGGCATGGCGACAGCCGCAAATTCTTAGAGTCGCACGATGTGCCTCAAAGCGTGAAAATCATAGACCTCTCTCAAGACTATAGAAACGAGAGCGACGGTTTTGTGTATGGTCTGCCAGAGGTGAACAGAGAGAGAATCCGGAAAGCGACCAAATTGGCGAACCCGGGCTGCTTCGCCACCGCTATCCAGATTGGACTCCTTCCGTTGGCGGCAAACGGACTCCTCAAGGGAGAGGTACACACCAACGGTATCACCGGCTCAACCGGAGCAGGCGTGAAACCGGGAGCAACTTCCCACTTCAGCTGGCGTAACAATAACATCTCCATCTATAAGGCATTCAACCACCAACACCTCATCGAAATCAACCAGACACTCAAACAACTGCAACCGGGATTCGACCATGCCATCAACTTCCTTCCGGTAAGAGGTGATTTCGCAAGAGGTATCTTCGTATCTTCTTATATCGACTGTGATTTGGAAATTGAGGAGATCGAAAAGATCTACAAAGAGTTCTACAAGGACGCTGCGTTCACTTTCGTGATGGATGCGAACCCAGACCTCAAACAGGTGGTGAACACAAACAAGGGAATCGTTCATGTGGAAAAGCACGGCAACAAACTTCTTGTCATCTCCATCATCGACAACCTATTGAAAGGAGCATCAGGACAAGCGGTGCAAAACTTCAACCTGATGTTCGGATTGGAAGAGAACTGCGGATTGCGACTAAAACCGAGCGCATTCTAATTTTTTTAGAATCAATAAAATTAAGGCAACTTCTATAAAGTACGATTTTTATTGGGGGAGTAAAATTTCCGTTTCGGATGCTCTTCAAAATCATATCGACCTATTTTATAGAAGCTGCCTTAAATAATTTCACCTCGATTAACTATTATGATTTAATAATAAATTTTAACTCTCTCTTTCATTTCTTTGTTGTATCTTTGTGCGTAATTGTAATCGGGATTTACTAAACAATATGCTTCAGCAGAAACTTCAGCAAAAGATTCAACAAAAACTCTCACCACTCCAAATCCAAACGATTAAAATGCTTGAAATCACATCGTTGGAAATGGAAGAGAGAATCAAACAGGAGTTGGAGGTCAATCCGGCTCTTGAGGAGTATTCTCATGAAGAAATTGAAGGGGAGAAAATCGAAAAACTGAAGGCTGAAGAGGACTACAATACGAGCGAAAACGAAGATTTCTCTTTGGACGACTACCGCTCTGATGAGGACATTCCCGACTACAGCACGCCTCAACACATCAGCGAGGAGTATCAACAGAACAGCCAGCTTGTCAGCAATTCGTCTCAAAGGGACGCGCTAATCGAGCAACTCAACTTGCAAAAACTTTCCGACCGTCAGAAATCGCTTTGCGAATTTGTCATCGGAAATATCGACAACGAAGGTTACATCCGACGTGACGCTGAATCCTTGGTGGATGATTATGCTTTTCAAACATCTCTGATGGTCGAAAAAGAGGAAATGACTGACGCAATACAGATCATACAATCATTCGACCCTCCGGGCATCGCAGCTTCTTCGCTACAGGAGTGCCTGCTTCTACAACTGAAACGAAAGAAAACAACTCCCGTCATTCAAAACGCAATCTTAATGCTCTCGGAAACGTTCGATGATTTCTCACAAAAAAGGTTCAAACAGATTGAACTGAAATTGGATCTCTCCGCCACCCAAATCAAAGAGGCGATGGATGAAATCATCAAACTCAACCCTAAACCGGGTAATGCGTGGGAAAACGAATTGGAGTCGAACAGCACACAACTTATCCCCGATTTCATCGTAGAAAATGAAGATGGCAACCTCATCGTCTCTCTCAACAATGATAATCAACCCTCTCTCCGCATCAACAAAACTTTTGCGGAGATGCTACAAAACTACTCCGACCACAAGGAGGATAACAAGGAAATCCGTGATGCAGCTCTTTTCGTAAAACAAAAATTGGATGCCGCCAAATGGTTTATTGATGCCGTCAAACAGCGTCAGGAGACACTCATGCGCACCATGCACGCTATCGTTCAACGACAAAAGACTTTTTTCTTGGAAGGGGACGAAACGAAGCTGAAACCGCTCATCCTGAAAGATGTGGCAGATATGACGGGCTACGATGTCTCGACGATCTCACGTGTGAGCAACAGCAAGTATGTCCAGACCGAATTTGGTGTATTCCCCGTGAAATTCTTCTTCAATAATTCAATACAAAATATTGGCGGAGAGGAGGTTTCGAGCAATAAAATTAAGGTACTCATCAATGAACTAATCGAAAATGAGGACAAAAATGAGCCACTGACGGACGACAAACTGATGGAGGCTCTTAAAGAGAAGGGAATTGACATCGCCCGACGAACCGTCGCAAAATACCGTGAGCAACTCGGATATTCTGTAGCCCGCCTCCGAAAAGAGATTTCTTGATATATTTCAGAACTTTTAACAACATCAAAATGGAGAAATTCTTAGACACTCTGGCTTCTGCCATCTCATTTCTTTTCTTTCCACTGTTCATGCCGCTTTATGGCATCTCGCTGTTGTTCCAGCTTCCTTTGTTTTCTTTTTTTCCAAAATCATACATCGTGGTGTGTTTTCTCATCATCATCGTCTTTTCCATCCTTCTACCTCTCATTTCATACATACTGCTGAAACAGATGAACATGATCTCGAATGTGAAAATGTACAATAAAGAGGATAGGGTACTGCCTATGTTGGTCACCTCCTTCAGTTTCTTCGCTTGCGCTATCATGCTTTTCAGATATGCCATGCCTCTTTTCATCATCAATATCATGGTCTCCATCGCTATTGCGACTCTGATCACCGCAATCATCAGCAAATGGTGGAAAATCAGCGCACACCTCACTGGCATCGGAGGTTTGGTGGCAAGTATCTTCATTGTGAGCCTCTCAACCGGCACCAATCCGGTCTTCGTCTTTTGTGCTTCAATCCTTGCTGCCGGACTGTTGGCTGCGGCGAGACTGCAACTGCGTCGCCACACACCCCTCCAATTGATAGCAGGTTTTGCTAACGGAATATTGTGCATCAGCCTTTTCTCCCTCTTCGACTGGGGAATACTCATCCGAAAGGCTACCGCACTCATCTTCTAACTCCCCCAACCTGAATTAAAAAAACTGATTGTCATCTTTCAGACCACAGTAGGATCTGAAATCACAATATTTGCACCCCTCTCCATTTTTATTAGCAGAGAATGGGATGTCTTTATCGAAAATACTTTGAATGGTCTGCTGCAACCCCTCTTCTAATGCAGGGAAATAAGGATTGGCACACCCCAGTTCCCCTTCTATTTTTAAATCGAAATCTTCTGCGCTTTTTGCCTTCGTCACGTATGCGATGGCGGTTTTCACATCCACTCCCCCATTTTTCTTTGAATATAGATAGGAGTAGATCATCACCTGCATTCCATAACCATACCTTTTGGGGGCGTTCGCCTTAAATAGGTCGGCGACCTCCTTAATGATACGCGACTGCCCTCCTGTCTTATAATCCAAAATGCGGACAATGCCCTCCTTCTCATCCAAACGGTCTATGATACCTCCTACAAGCACACGCACCTCGTCTCCATCCGCTAAACTGATGGAAATCTCATCCTTTATGTCATGCTCATTACCTATCAACTTAAATGGTGCGTAGCCCTTGTCTATCTGCAACATTTTTTTCACATATCGCACTACCGCATCTTTACTGAACAATTGTAAACCGGACAATTGTGGCAGTTTTTCCTCTTCATTTTCAATGTGAAAATATTCTGTTCGGAAAGCCTTCATGACATACTCCTCAACTTTTCGGGAAAAGTCCTTGTCCTTCTCCATGTCTTGGGGGAAATCACTCTCCTGAATCAGTTGAGAACCACCCCGCTTCTGAATCTGCCGCATCATGTCTTCATAAAAATATTCCATCGCCTTATGAAAAACGGAACCAAACTCATTGATCTTCACCTCATCGGAAATTTCCTCTTGCCTCCTAATCCGAAGCACTCGATTTAAATAAAATCGCAACGAACAATCCAGATACTCATTCAACGAGGAAGGTGAAATCATACGCTTGCCTTGCGTTCCTCCTGAAATATCATACATACTGCGGAGCTTCTGCAAAATTTCAGGTGTTTTATGAATAACCAAATTCAACTGCTCCACCTTCGGAGCGTCCGAACCAATCATCTTACGATTGAACTTGTAGCCACTCTCAACCAACATCTGCAAAATGAAACGGCTCATCTGACCTTTTGAGGTACTCTCAGTTGACACATTGTACATGAAAGTGATATTTTCCGCACGCTGGATCAGACGATAGAAATAGTAAGCGTAAAGAGAGTTTTTGTGTTCGATGGTCGTCATGCCGTAACCCTTACGCAAAGAGTAGGGGATGAACGAACTCTCTGAAGCAGACTTGGGTAATATGCTTTCATTGGCAGAGAGCAAAATCACATTGGAAAAATCGAGGTTTCGAGTCTCCAAAAAACCCATCACCTGCAACCCTTCTGCCTGTTCTCCCGTGAAAGGAACCGACATGCTACTCAAAGACTTCTCCACCAACTGGAGCATGAGGCTCAACTGGATGTTCAATATCCCTTCATTGATAAATCCTTCTAACTTGGTCAGTGTTTGATATATCCGATATAAAGTCTCCTTGTATAAGTCATCGTATAGAGATGCGTACTTATTTCCCGACAACTGTTCCTCAAGGACAATCGTTTCAGATTCTGGCTGAACCTCCTCCTCTGGCTCGTTTTTCCGGAATAGGGAGGAGACCCTCGTCATAATCCCTTTCAACCAGAGAATCAATTCTAACGGAGTTTGGCAACGTTTGAAAAGAGAACCATACTTCTCTTCCTGCAACAGGTCTGCATACTTGAAATAACGCCAGTTGTTTTTACGGATTCTCTCATCACAACTCTTCACCTCTGGAAAAACACTCCGCAAATATTCATTTCTAATCAATGGAATGATTGTAGTGCTTAAAAGGGAGTCCGACGAACTGACCTTCAAGAAAGAGAGCCGCTCTTGGTAAGAGAGCAATATTTGCACCAAACCAAATAGGGGTGTCTGCAACAAAGGCAGACCCATCGTCACATTGACATATTTTTCCTCCTTACTATCATCCTCCTCGTTGGGAATAGAATGCAAAACAGGAAGCAACAACGACTCATTACACAAAACCACCACTGTATCATCGTCGGTCGCTCCCTCCGGACGATTTTCTAAAAACGTTGCGACATATCGGGCTTGCGCATTTTCAGTAGGCGAACCAACAATGTTCACCTCTCTCTCCTGCTTCAATAATGAGACATTGGACAACTCATTGGGGAAATCCTTAATGTTCTGTCGCATGAAAAGTCCTGCCTCACGATTCTTACCCTCTTGCTCATTCATGTAGAAATCATCACAATCCCAATAGAAGCGAGCCATTCCCGCATCTTTAAGCTTTTTGAAAAATCTTCTTTCACATTCATTCAAAACATTAAAACCGACAAATACAAACACCCCCTCTGGCATAGAAACAGAGCCATCAGCATCCTTCGACAACTGCTCCACAACCTGACGCTTCATCATTGCCTCATAAGCCTCGTTACGTTCAAAAAGACGTTTCTTAAAACGACTGTATATTTCTCCCAACAACTCCCACAACACCATGAAACGACGTTTCAACTTCGTCTCCTCCCCCTTTTCAAAAACATCAAAAAAACGTTTCAACGCCTGACGCTGTTCGTCTGTCAGGTGGGACATGTCGTTTTCAAAGGGGATGGTATCCTTTATATTCTGAAAGAGCATCTGCGCATCGACCATGTTGTCGTCCACATCTTCAAAATCACTTAAAAGGACTGTTCCCCAATTGTAGAAGGCATCCAAACTCTCCTCCTTGATAAGGTACTCCTCGCTGGTGTCGGTGACCCGTTCTGACAATACCTGCTCATATACTTCATAGAGGAGGCATACCAGTTTTATCGGGTCTACCACCTTCAATGAAGAGCAAGACTGAAATAGTTGCTGAATAGTGGTATAGGAAGGAGACCACAATGGTTTACCTGCACATTCATACAGGTACTTATTAAAGAAAATCTTCGCACGGTTATTAGGAAAAACAACTGTGACTTCAGACAACTCTCCATCGTACTTGCTCAATAAATCTTTCGCTACTGTTTTTAAAAATGGTTCTCCTATCATATTTTTCTCTTTTATGGAACACCTATTCAACAATTTATAAAAACAAAATTCTGCTCTATTTCGGAAAAATGCAAATTTTATCACCGCTTATTTCGATGCCACCTCAAAAAAAGAGAGGAGTGATTAAAAAAACACTCCTCTCTCCACACATATCAAATTCTTAAACATCGATTGTCTCTCCTTTGAAAAATAGATAGGCGATCGATCGTATCGGTTCATAAAGCATGGTTTGCGACAAATATTCATCCGAAACAAAATGGAAATACCCATTTATCTTTCCAAACGAATAGAGCAACACACTCAATATCACAAGGCACTTCACCCATGAGAAAACGCCCCCCAACAATTTGTCGAGCCACCCCAACATGGCGAACTTTAATAATTTATTAACCAATATCGCCACATAACGAACCAATATCATCATGACAAGGAAGACGATGACATAGGATACTGCAGTATTCACCTCTGCCGTCCAACCAATCTTTGAAAGGACAAAATCCATCAACATCGATCCATAGTTCTTCGTCACATAAAGACTCACAAGAACTCCCAACAAAGAAGCGATCGACATCACAAACCCCTTCATCAGACCTTGAATAATCGCATAGACCATTATGGCGATGAGAATTATATCAAATACGGCCATTATAAACCACTATTTAGAGAGTACGTTTTACCTCAACCTCTTCAAAGCTCTCGATGAAATCACCTACACGAAGGTCGTTATAACCAGCAATATTCAAACCACACTCATAACCGTTCGCAACCTCCTTGACATCATCTTTGAAGCGTTTCAACGAAGCCAACTCTCCTGTGTAGATGACGATACCATCGCGAATGATGCGGACTTTATTACCACGTTTGATTTTTCCATCACGCACAATACATCCTGCAATCGTACCCACTTTGCTGATCTTGAAAGTCTCCTGTACCTCCGCATTTCCTGTAATCTCCTCCTTCAACTCTGGCGACAACATACCCACCATCGCATCCTTCATCTGCTCGATAGCGTCGTAGATGATAGAATACAAACGAATGTCCACACCTTCCTTCTCCGCAACCTTTCTTGCTGCGATAGATGGTCTTACTTGGAATCCTACGATGATCGCATCCGCAGTAGAAGCCAACATGACATCCGACTCCGAAATCTGTCCGACTGCCTTGTGGATCACATTCACCGCAAACTCCTCTGTAGAGAGTTTCTCCAATGAGTCTTTCAAAGCCTCTGCAGATCCATCCACATCCGCTTTTACGATGATGTTCATCTCTTGGAAATTTCCTAATGCACGACGGCGCGCGATCTCCTCCAAAGTGAGGTGCTTAGTGGTACGGAGTCCTTGCTCACGTTGCAACTGCTCACGCTTTGTAGCGATTTCGCGAGCCTCCTGCTCAGTCTCCAACACATTGAAATTGTCTCCTGCCTGAGGCGCTCCATTCAAACCAAGAATCACCACCGGCTCTGAAGGCTTAGCTTCCGTCACACGCTGGTTACGCTCATTGAACATCGCTTTTACACGACCATAGTTCGTTCCTGCCACAACCACATCACCCACGCGGAGCGTACCATTGCTCACCAAAACGGTTGAAACATAACCACGACCTTTATCCAACTGGGACTCTATAATAGAACCGACTGCACGACGACTCGGGTTGGCTTTCAATTCGAGGATTTCGGCTTCCAAAAGCACCTTCTCCATCAACTCGTCAACTCCAATACCCTTCTTTGCGGCAATGTCTTGTGATTGGTATTTTCCACCCCACTCTTCCACCAAGTAGTTCATACTACCAAGCTTCTCTTTGATCTTATCAGGGTTGGCTGTCGGTTTATCAATTTTATTGATTGCAAACACAATTGGCACACCAGCAATTGAAGCGTGATTGATCGCCTCGATGGTCTGAGGCATCACATCGTCATCGGCTGCCACAATGATAATCGCAATATCCGTAACCTTCGCACCACGCGCACGCATTGCGGTAAACGCCTCGTGTCCCGGCGTGTCGAGGAACGTGATCTGCTGACCATTCTTCAACGTCACATTATATGCACCAATATGCTGGGTAATACCTCCTGCCTCTCCGGCAATAACATTCGCCTTACGGATGTAGTCCAAAAGAGAGGTCTTACCATGGTCGACGTGACCCATGACAGTCACAATTGGCGGACGAGCCACCAAATCCTCCTCAGCATCCTCTTCTTCTTGAATAGCAGCGGTTACCTCCGCACTCACATATTCAGTCTCAAAACCAAACTCTTCTGCCACAATGTTGATGGACTCCGCATCCAGACGTTGGTTGATAGATACCATCAAACCAAATCCCATACACGTTCCAATTACCTGAGTAACAGGAACATCCATCATTGTTGCCAATTCACTTACGGTTACAAACTCCGTAATCTTCAGCTTTTTAGAGTCTAACAACTCTTGCTCTTCCTGTTCTTGCAGTCTGGTTGCCTGCAACTCCCTCTTATCACGACGGTGTTTAGAACCTTTCGTCTTTTGACCCTTACTTGTCAAACGAGCAAGTGTCTCCTTAATCTGTTTCTGAACATCCTCTTCGCTAACCTCTGGTTTGAAGACATTTTTTCGGAAGTTGTCCTTCTTTTTGCCATGACCTCCACCAGCATTGTTGTTGTTAGCATTATCTCCATTAGAGCGGCCGTTACGCTGTTGCTTTCCGTTTCCATTTCCGTCGTTTTTAAACTCGTTAATGTCCACGCGCTCTTTTTGGATTCTCTTACGCTTACCCTTATGAGCCCCCTCACCTTGCGCTGTCCCATGAGCCTGACCATCTTTTGCGGCAGCCTTGTTACGTTGTTCACGCTCCAACTTCTTCTCCTCCTTCGTCTTCTTTTTCGGACGAGTTGATTGGTTGATAGAAGACAAGTCGATCTTTCCTACGACGTTAATCGTCTTAGGCGCAGGTCTGGAAAGAGAAAATACCTCTTCATTTTTCTCGTCCTTCTTCTCCTCCGGAGCCACAACTTTTTTCGGAGCAGGAGTCTCCTGACGCTTTTCCTCCTTGACAGGAGCGGGGGTCTCCTTTTTTACGGCAGGCTCTGCTACTGGAGCCGACTCAACTGGTTTTTCCACAACCTTCTCAACGACAACCTCCTTTTTAGGTTGAGGCTTCTCTTCTTGTGGTTTTACCTTTTTAGCAGGGTTTTCTAAATCTATTTTACCCACAATTTTGGGCGATTGTATCTCTGCTACAGGAATCTTCACCTCCTTATTATCATCAAACCCCTCAATTGACACACTTCCTTTATTTTCCTTACTTTGACGTTGTTGCGTAATCTTTTCAGACTCTATTTTAATTTTCTTATTCGCACCCAATCCCTCATAAGCAAGAGCCTCTTGTTCATCAGTCAATTGGTAATTTAGATTATTATCGATTTGATGCCCTTTCTTAGATAAGAACTCAACGACAGTCTCTGCTCCAACATTTAATTCTTTTGCTATTTTACTTAATCTTATAGACATATCCCTGTTTAGATGTTATTAGTTTTGCTCTTCCTCACTTACACCTTCTTTTGCATCTTCTGCAACTTCGGTTTCTTCTTCGTTAGACACTTCGGAATTCACATCCTCGTTCTCGAACACACCCTCTTCAGAAGCTTCAAACTCCGCATTCAAGATATTCAAAACCTCATCGATTGTCTCATCCTCCAAATCGGTTCTCTGAATCAACTCATCGCGAGGAATTGCCAACACCTGTTTAGCAGTATCGCATCCAATGCCTTTCAGCGTGTCGATGATCCATGGGTCAATCTCATCTAAGAACTCATTTAAGTAGATATCGTCTTCATCGGCTCTCTCTTCTACCTCTCTGAAGACCTCAATTTGATATTCTGTCAACATTCCAGCCAAACGAATGTTCATACCATTCTTACCGATGGCCATAGAGACCTCCTCTGGTCGCAAGAACACTTCTGCACGCTTGAACTCCTCCATGATATGGATAGAAGAGATACGGGCAGGACTCAATGCTCTTGTAATGAACAACGATGGATTGTTTGTGAAGTTGATTACGTCAATGTTCTCGTTTCTCAACTCACGGACGATACCATGAATACGAGAACCCTTCATTCCCACACAAGCTCCTACCGGGTCGATACGATCATCGTACGACTCCACCGCAACTTTCGCACGCTCTCCCGGGATTCGAGCAATCTTACGAATAGTGATCAAACCATCGTTAATTTCCGGAACTTCCAACTCAAACAATCTCTGCAAGAACAATGGCGATGTTCTTGAAAGAATGATCTTTGGATTATTATTCTTATTATCAACCTTTGCTACAACTGCACGCACAGTATCGCCTTTACGATAAAAATCCGAAGGGATCTGCTCTTGTTTAGGCAACAACATCTCATTACCCTCATCATCCAAAAGTAAAATCTCCTTTTTCCAAACTTGGTAGACTTCCCCGATGACAATTGTTCCCACCTTCTCTTTATACTTATTGTATAGAGTATCTTTTTGAAGGTCTAAAATTTTGGATGCCAACGTCTGGCGAAGATTCAAGATGGCACGACGACCAAAAGAAGCGAAGTCAACCTTGTCGGTTACCTCCTCTCCTAAAGAAAAATCATCTCCGATTTTGCGAGCCTCAGTCAATGAGATCTCAGTGTTCGGATCTTCCAATTCCTCATCTTCAACAACGGTTCTGTTACGATAGATCTCAAAGTCTCCCTTGTCAGGGTTTATGATCACATCATAATTCTCATCTGTCCCAAACATTTTGGAAATAACACTTCTGAAAGAGTCCTCAAGGACACTCACCATCGTGCTTCTGTCTATGTTTTTCAGTTCTTTGAATTCTGCAAAAGTGTCACTCAAACTAACTGTTTCTTGCCTTGCCATATTGAATTTATTATTTAATGTTTAATGAATATTTCACAGATTTTACTTGTTCATAAGAGAGGGGTACGACCTCTGTGACTGGGGTCTTTTTCTTCTCTCCTTCTTTTTTTACCATTTTTGTAATTTCCACACCGAATCCTTCCTCAGTAACATTCACCAACACTCCGATGTGAAGCGGACCATTTTTGACTTGCGCCTCAACCTCTTTCCCTTCATACTTCTTGTATTGTCTTAGCACCTTGAAGGGGGAGGTCAATCCTGCAGAGCCTACCTCTAATTCAAAATCTTCCTGCTCTCGATCAAACTTCGATTCAATGTGACGAGAGAGTTCGATACAATAGTCCAACGGGACACTGTCATCGGAGTCGACCTCAACAAGGATATGGTTGTCACGACTCACTTGCACATCAACCAAAAAATAGGAAGTGTCGGAAATGTATTCCTCAACAATTTCTCTTACTTTTTTTTCGTCTATCATAATTAAAAATCAACAATAAAAATGGGGACTCTTCAGTCCCCATCACAAATTTTTCATCTTTGTTGCTGCAAAGATACACTTATTTTCAATAACGACAAAATTTTTTTATTTTTTCAACAAAATTCAACACTTTATAATTTTTCAACTTTACCCAGTATGTAGGGATTGTGCCTAATATCATCTTATAATTGTGCCTAACGGACAAACATACCTGCAAAAAAATCGCGGAACGAACATAGAGACAATCAAGAAAAGAATGGCTACGACCATAACAGGAATGGCTGCCGACTGAAACATGAACGCTGTGAAAATTTCATAATTCATCCACTCCGCATATATGCCTGTTAAGAGGAAAATCATCAATACCGCCCAAAGTATCTTTTGGAATATCGACAGGTATTTTGAAATATTTCGCGCAATGCCAACCTTCCGCACTGGAACTTTGGAGAGCAATTCTTGCGCAGAACCGTACGGACATACCTGCAGGCAATAATATTTCTTTTTCCCGAAGAGAGAACTAAGGAATGCAATCAAAAATAATACAAAAGCAATCAACAAGGGAACTGACCCTACTCCATTAGCAAAGAGCGACACAAGGGTGGAATAGGATAAGAACATACCACTCCACAATCCTAAAACGACTACATTCAACCCTAATTGGAAGAGTCTCACCCACCTGTTTTTTATGAACAAAGGGACGATGACTGCAAAAAGAATCGTCAAAATGGCACAAAAATCTTTTACACTAAATTCAAAAGTCGGTTCGGACGAAATCTCCGCATTAGAGGATTGTACATATTTGAATCCTCTGCGAGCTCCTTTGATGATCGCACTCGACGTAACCGTCGCTCCTGCGATTGCCTCAACTTGCAAGTCCAACGCCTCATCCACCGTCATTCCATTCCAGACATTCAGTAATACCGCCGCCCTTTCGTAAAATTCCGGAGTCTCTTTGTTGTCATAGGTCTCAACCTTCTGAATGATTCCATCTTTCAGGAATATTTTTAAGGGAAGATGTCCCTTATAACCTACAATATTTTTCCCGAGAGGGGCAGTATTCACGACAAACGTTCCATCAGCCAATTGTGAAATCGTATCATTATCAACAAATTCCTTTTCAGTATCAACCCCTCTCAAATTATATCCCCATAATTTCCCTTCTTGCAGAAAGGCTATCATCACAAAAAGCATCACACATAACAGAAACGAGATAAAGGACTTCAATTTTTCCATGATTATCAATTGACTGCGAATGGTAAATTAAACAATACGTGAGCGGATTGAGGTATTCGCGCCTCTGCGAAAACATCAGACAAAGGACGCATCAAAAAGGAGTCTTGAGAAACATTTTCCACATACTGCGATAATAGTTCGACCTCACGACCATCAGAAGGCCCTCCCACTAAAACAAACGTGGCGTACGGATCCAATTTCACCTGATTGAAAATATTTAAGACATGATACAAAAACTCATCTTGCGTTCGACAAGGGTAGGTGTTCGCCAAAATTACACTTCCTTTATCCATCAAAAGGACATCAAATTTCTCTTCAAGCAATTGGATGAACAACTGTTTGCAATTCGCCTGTTTATTGCGCATCACCGCAATGGTCATCTGCACACTTTGCCGATGTATCAGCTTGATGTTCTGTGCCTGAGAGAAAAGCGACTCTACATTGTCCCGAACCTCACTTTCTGCAGCATACAAATTGACAACGTCCGTCAATCTGACAGAATCGTGCATCAGCGTCTCCTTATCAGTAAGCCCTTTAAAATTCACATTCCAATACATCTCCCTCAAATCCTCCCTGAACGCAGGACGAGGCACTAACGTATAACGAGGCGACTCATCTAAAAGATGAACCGTCGCAAAACGATGTTTCAACAAATCAAAACCTTCTGGCCTACCCTCCGTAGAAAGGAAATGCAGCAGCTTTTTCTCATTATTAAAAACCGCAAAACAAAATCCACCCGACAAACGTCGAATGGATAATGTATAAGTATACGTCTGAGATGAATCAAACGAAAGGTCTGAAACCTCTATCATATATTACTCCCAGTTACCTGCGTTGTTATTAGGATTGATGACATCACCCACCTTCAAACCTTCATACTTTCCGAGCGCTGTCGCTTTTTTGGTAAGGTTGATGATCTCTTGCTTATTCAATCCGTTCAAATATACCTTATATGGAGTACAAGCCTCGAACAAAGGAATCTTAATACCAGATTTTGTTCTATTGGAACCTGTTCTCATCTCAAATTTTTCTCCATTGGTAAACGGAACATAAGCGATAGAATCAAGGTTGTAGCCAGTACCGAAAACAGACTCCTTAACACTGACGTAAGAAGTATCACGACGGAAATTCTCCTTGAAAGCCTCCAAGTCCTCGATACCATACTTAGCAGCCTCTGCTGTATCTGCCAAGGCAAGAGCGATCTCCTCTGTTAATCCCTTCTCCATTTGTTGGTCGGTCAACTCTCCCTTCTTTGACACCATCGCAATTTTCTCGTTATTTACAAAAGACATCAACTTGTTAAAATCTTCTGCATAAACACCCTTGGCCTCTCTGTGGGCAATCTGCGCCTTACGGATGTCAATCAACCTTGCGATCACTGCCTTGTCGCGAACACTTTTTTCTCCTTCGAACTCAATTGGATCCATTATACTTCTAACACACATGTATGCCATCACGATAGAAGCCAACACCAATAAGCTATTGAATACAACTCTCATAACTTAGATATTTTTTTATTTTATTTTTACTTCGTTTGAATATTCTCGCTATCAGTCCACAAAAATAAGAAAAAGGTTTAAGAGATTGAGCGAAACT
The DNA here is from genome assembly GCA_937916355.1 of uncultured Bacteroidales bacterium. Lineage (GTDB taxonomy): Bacteria > Bacteroidota > Bacteroidia > Bacteroidales > Paludibacteraceae > UBA1181. Next base: position 11,767 of record CALFTM010000037.1, on the reverse strand, counting down.
TCCATTAAATTTGCAAAATGAAGGATATTTTTTTTTTAGAAAAGACAAAATCGTACTTTTCACACACTCCAACGCCTCAACAAGAGCGACTTTTAACTCTTTTGACCGACTTCGTCATAAATGCCAATGACGCTATCTTTATATTGAAAGGATATGCAGGAACAGGTAAAACTTCCATCGTCAGCGCATTGATTCAGACGATGGACGAACTGAAACAACCCGTCGTCTTGCTCGCACCTACCGGACGAGCAGCAAAAGTGCTGTCCAACTACTCTAACCATCCGGCTTATACGATTCATAAGAAAATATATCGGCAACAAATCGTAGGGGGACCCGAAGGTAGTTTTTCTCTCGATGTAAATCTTCACAAACACACCCTTTTCATCGTTGATGAAGCATCAATGATTGCCAACTATAATGACGGCCCATTTGGTTCTGGGCATTTACTGGACGACTTAATCAGTTTTGTCTATAGTTGTGAGGGGTGTAGGATGATATTGGTGGGCGATTCTGCCCAATTACCACCTGTCGGACAAGAAATCAGTCCGGCTCTCGACCCCAATTTCTATCGCGGGACATACCTGCAACCTATATCGTATAAATTGACGGAGGTGGTGAGGCAAGCGAACGAATCGGGGATTTTATTCAATGCGACAAAACTGCGAGAGATGATTGCAGCAGAGGTTTATTCCCGATTTCCTAAGATTGATTTTTCGCTCCCTGATGTATGCAAAATTAGTGGAGAAGACCTGATAGAAGAGATATCGTCAGCCTATGGGAAATATGGTTCGGACGACACGATGGTTATTTCCCGTTCCAACAAAAGAGCCAACATCTTCAATAATGGCATCAGGAACAGAATATTGTATAGGGAAGAAGAACTCTCTTCCGGAGACCAGCTGATGGTGGTGAAAAACAACTATTTTTGGTCTAAACAGACAGAAGGGAAATTAGACTTCATTGCCAACGGAGACATCATGCAACTGAAACGCATCAGACATACCTACGAAATGTACGGATTCCGATTTGCTGATGTACTCCTCTTTCTCCCTGATTATGACATTGAATTGGAAGCCAGAATATTATTAGACACTCTACAAAGTGAATCTCCCTCATTGACTCGAGAGGAGAGTGATAATTTGTACAATGCAGTACAGGAAGATTACCTCCATATAGGAAATAAAAGAGAGCGTTACAAGCAAATGAAAGAAGATCCATGGCTCAACGCACTTCAAGTGAAATTCGCCTATGCCATCACTTGTCATAAAGCCCAAGGAGGGCAATGGAGTACCATCTTTTTAGATCAAGGGTACATCACAGAAGAGATGATCAACAGGGAGTACTACAGATGGCTTTACACCGCATTCACGAGAGCCACAGAAAAATTGTATCTGATCAATTGGCGGGAAGAATAGAAAACATGGTATCGAAAAGAAAAAAGGGCTGTCTCCAGTTTGGAAACAGCCCCCTCTTTATACCCTCGACTTTTAGTTTTTCAAATAAGAATCAATCTTTTCACGATTCTCCCAAACCAACGCACCGATTATGAAAACAAGCAATGCGATAGATGAAACGAACAACATAATCTTCCAAGTCGCATTTTCCAATTTCGCTTCCCTTTGAAGATTAGAGACAACCGTAACAACCTCCAAGTTGGTCGACAAGTCTACTGCGATCTTCTCGTTAATCTCGAACAACTTCTCCATATCGTTGTAGTACATCTGACGTTTTGTAGTTACGAACGGTTTATTCTCCTGCTCCTTAGATGCGAACTCCAATATCTGGCCTCCATTTTTGAAATAGTCAACCTTCTGCAAACTGTCCAAGTTTATCAACGCATTATGAAACATCCACTCACGATCCTCCAAAGAAGCCAAACGAGAGATATTCAAAGAAGATAGGTAGTCATTATTAGAGAAATAGCCCAACAACGATTTTTGAATCTCCTCACAGAGATCGAGAGACTTCAACTTCACACGCAACACCATCTGGTCTGGCACAATCACATTGGTCGTGTCTCCCATAGGAACATCAAAGTCATAATCCACCAAATCCATGATTGAATCATTGTTGATGTCTATCACATGGAACACTTCAAAACCACATATTTTAGACGTTACCTCCACAGTAGTACCCATGGCATCCGCCAAGCCCTCGACATCACTCGCACGAGCATATTCGTTTAACTGGTTAACCAGATTTTTATACACGAACAATTCACCATCATTTATCTTCAAGTGCATCTGCGCACGATATATCTTATCATCATCTCTTCGAAGATAACATATCGTTCCTACCGACAATGCAACAAGTACCAACAAAAACCATTTATACTTGTACATCAATTTTACGAGACTTCCTAACAATGATAAAATCCAACGGAAAAAGTCAGCTATTGCACGACCTATCCTGTTCATCACCTGAAAGATATTCATTTCTTGTTCATTGTTCTCCATAACTTTAATTTTATTTTACGCTACACAGAGCGCAAAGTTACGAAAAAAGGATAAAAAAACGAACGAATTTACTAAAGTAATATTAAGGTGACTTCTATAAATTGCGTTTTTTTGTTTTTGAGTCTTAAATTTTGATTCAGATTCTTATAAACTCATTTTATTAACCTGCTCATATTCAATCAATCACACCGCTTTAGCACTCATTCCATTTTCTTTCCATGGCAAAGGGAAATCTACCTGATTAAAAATTTGTCTTGAAAACTCCTCGAATATTTTCAGGGGAACATTTATATCATGAAAAAGTATCTCTTTTGGGGGATAAACGCTATCTTTGTACTCCTTCCAAAACTCTTTTGGAAGACGTTCCATGTATCAATTACAGCTTTTTAACCAACCGAAAAATAAAAAATTATGAATATTGAAATTGAAAGAAAATTCCTCTTGTTGAATAACTTGTGGAAATCAGAAGCAATCGGCGTTCATTACAAGCAGGCTTACTTGAATGAAAAGGGGGACAATACCATACGGGTACGCATAGAAGGGAATCAAGCCAAACTGACGATAAAAAGCAAGGCGACCAATATCTCCCGTATGGAATTTGAATACGACATTCCGATGGAAGATGCAGAAAAATTGTTTCTCATTGCCAAGACTCCAGCTGTTGAAAAATACCGCTATAAAATCGAATATGCAGGAAACATCTGGGAAGTCGATGAGTTTTTGGGAGAAAATGAAGGATTAGTAATTGCAGAAATTGAATTGAAGAGTGAAAACCAACCTTTTCAAAAACCTTCATGGATAGGCATGGAAGTATCTGGTGACAAACGATACACCAATGCCAATCTTGCTAGAAACCCCTACAAAAACTGGAAATAAGGATTGTCTAAAAATTCAAATAAAAATCGGCTGTCAGTTTTTTATACTCTTCAGAGTATTGATGTCGCCCCTCTGTTTCTATGACCAAAAGATGTTGTTCAACATCTTGTTTCCCCTTTGAAAATTCCGCAAGGAAGCGTTTGGGTTGAGCGTCCGGGGTTGGACAGACATCCAAAATGCGCTTCGGAGATAGTCCGACACGAGAAGCCAGCTCAATAAAACGATCCTTTTCATGAAAAGGAAGTATCATCGCGAAAATCCCGCCATCACGCAATAACCTGCCTACCCCATCCAACAACTCCTCAAAAGATAGAGAATCGGTATGCCTTGCCATAGTCCGATTACCTTTAGGGGATTTTAGAGAATCATTAAAATAAGGAGGATTACTGATGACAAAATCAAACTGACAACCACAACTTTTCGCATACTCTTGTAAAGAGACATTCAGCACACGTATCCTATCCTTAAAAATGCTTGCCGAAACATTTTCAGAAGCCTGTGCCGCTGCTGCCTCATCAATCTCCACAGCAGTTATCATCGCGTCAGAACGCTGAGCTACCATCAAAGAAAGAAGCCCGGTTCCTGTCCCAATATCTAAAACAGAAACCGAACCTGCGACATTTGCCCAAGCCCCCAACAAAACTCCATCAGTACCAACCTTCATCGCACAACAATCCTGCCGAACGACAAATTTTTTGAACTGAAAATAGGGATTGGCCATGTATTCTACAAACAATTAAAAATCAGACTATATGATTAGCGAATACTATTCTTTAGTTTTATTTCTGTCAGTATTCGCTTGGTATCTAAAGAAAAATCTCCTTGCATCATCCAATCATAATAACCTCTGTCCGTCAACAGCACTTCTGCCAGTTTTTTCCCTTTATGTTTTCCGAAATTCACAATCTCCTCCCTCTTCTCGTTATATATGAACCTACCTGCATAATCGACATTATTATTATGGCAAGAAAAATCCGATAAGAATTCGATGTCATTCTGCAAATCCGGGTAACGATCCAACTGAGCTTTCAAAACCTCATAGGTTGCTGTGATATCAGCCTCAGCACCATGCGCACCCTCCAGTTCCTTATCACAATAGAAACGGTAGGCTGCCGTGAGAGTTCTTTGCTCCTTCTTATTGAAAATGACCTGTACATCCACAAAGCGACTTTTACGAAGATCTATGTCAACATTGCAACGGAGGAACTCCTCTGCTAAAAGGGGAATGTCAAAACGATTAGAATTATAACCACCCAAATCACATCCTTTAATCCATTCCGCCAAAGATTTTGAAATCTCTTTAAAAGTAGGCTTATCTGCCAAATCCTCATCACTAATATGAGTCAACTCTTTCACCGCTTCAGAAAGGGGTATTTGATTTCCATTCAAATCCACCGGTTTTAATCGTCGGGTTTTAATCTCTTGATCGCCATTCGGATGAATCTTCAACATTGAAATCTCGATGATTCTGTCCGTCGAAATATTCAATCCTGTAGTCTCTAAATCAAAAAAAACAATAGGCTTTTTTAAGTTCAATTCCATAACCTGAGCTATTTTAAAAATAATCGGGGATTCCAAACAACCGTTTTTCCTCCCCAATACTTTATAATTAATGAATTAAATTTGCTGCTGTTTGTCAGTCGGTCACAATGCTCGCACTGCACCTCTTCTTTCGCTCAGCATTCTATTCAAAATTCCACGAAATGAATTTACAGAACTCGCCCGAAATCAATCTGGAATCTGCATAGGAGACAACAACATCAAGACATCCTCAGTCTCGCTTTGTTCCAATGGAGAGAGCAGACCCGCACGAGTAGGATGAGACAACTCCAATAAAACATTATCTGAAGAGAGGTTGTTGAGCATTTCAACGAGAATAGAACATTTGAAACCGATGGTCATTGGTTCTCCCTCATAGCTACAAGCTAAACTCTCAGTTGCAGAAATGGAAAAATCGAAATCTTGAGCAGAACAAACAATCTGACCATCCGCCATCTCCATTTTTACAAGGTTGGTCGATTGGCTTGCATAAACCGAGATACGACGGAGTGCGTTCAAAAATGAACTCCGGTCAATCGTCACCTTGTTCGGATTATCCTTAGGGATAACCATATTGTAGGCTGGGTAGTCACCTTCAATCAAACGACAAATCATTCTGTAGTTAGAAAGCTCGAAATATACATTCTTCTTGTCGAACCTGATTTGCACATCACCTTGCTCCTTTGGCAGAATCGCTTTCAAAAGAGAAATCGGTTTTTTAGGCAATACGAAAGAGGCATTCTCCTCTCCTTTGGAGTTGGTCGTTTTCACGCGGACCAATTTAAAACCGTCGGTCGCCACAAACTTCAAATCCTCCGTGGAAATCTCGAACAAAATACCACTCATAATCGGACGCATCTCATCATCACTTGCGGCAAAAATGGTAGAAGAGATTCCCATATTCAACACACTGGCTGGCACTGTAATAGAATGGTTCTGCTCTTCCAGACTACGCATTTTCGGAAACTCGTCCGCATTCAAACCGACGAAATTATAAACACCATAATTAGACTTGATGGTCATCGCATAATTATCATCATCAATTTGAAAATCCAAAGGTTCGTCAGAAAACTCCTTCAGTGTATCCAACAAAATCTTGGCAGACAAAGCCACAATACCTGAACCTTCAGAACTATTCACATTGACAGTCGTAATCAACGTAGTCTCCATATCTGCTGCCGTAATGGTCAATTTTTCACCTTGCAGATTGAAAAGGAAATTATCCAAAATCGGTAAGGTGTTTTTGGAATTGATAACACGGCTGACGGTCTGTAGATGCGCCAAAAGGGTCGCACTTGAAATCGAAAATTTCATATCTTTCTTTTAGTAATTTTATTTATTTTTCACCATACGGAAGCAAACTTTACTCTTTTCCTAACTTCCACTCTACAAAGTTAGAAAAACATGAATTTCACACCCAATTTGCCCCTTAAGAGTTTTCATAAGTTGTAAACTTTTTACTAACAATTTATAAACAAATGTTATTTTGTGTATTTACGCTTTCTCATGAAATTGAAAATCAATCCGAAAATTCCCAAAATGAATATCGGCATCAACAGATTGACAACTTTCCAAAAAGTACCCTGACCAATAACAGCAGGAGCATTCAAAAGCCTCAACTGAACTTCACGACAACGCAGATTCAACCATCCATCATCATCCGTCAAATAGTTGACGGCATTGAGCAAGAACTCGCTGTTGCCAAACTTCTGATTCATATATTGATCATAACCCAACGGAACAATATTGGCAGAGTTACCCGACCCCTGCACGTCGTTCCGGATGATGTCACCATCGGTCACAACCACCATCTTCGTCGGACGACTCTCCGCAAGAATCTCTTTCGAGCCTTTAACCCCTTCCGGTATCATGCGATGTTCAAAAACGGAAGGGAAAACTCCCTCCAAAGCCGCACCCACCATCACGTTGGGTTTGTCGAAGTAATATCCGTTCTTCTCCACATTGACAACATCCATGCTGACAATAGAGGGAACGTTCTGGATGTGCGTACCAGTGGCAGTCATCAGCAGTGGGGTTTTCTTGATCGACTTGTCCTCCAAATTAACAAAATCGAGGGAACTAACAAACTCAGCCTTGACCGGTGCCAAATTTTTGGATATCGGATGCGTAGGAACTGTATGCAACAATGGTGAGTAATACCAAGACATCGGTTCATATTTCGGAGCATCACCCAACCTTGCAGTATTTACCGGAATCAGAACACATTGCACATTCTGCACCAAATCAGAATTGATTCGAACTCCATACTTGAACAACTGGTCTGATAAGTTGACATCATTATCCACTCCAATGGTCTGCGAAGCGGTCGAAAGGCTATCCAATGAGATACGGGCTCCATCCACCAACCACATGACTCTACCCCCCTTCATGATATACTGATCCAAAACGAACTTCTCGGCTTCAGAAAATTTCTCTGTCGGAGCAGCAATTATCACCGCCTTGTAATCCTTCAATTCATCCACTTGCCCCGACAATACTCCCCGATCAACCTGATAATAGCGACTAAGTGTCTTTGTGAAATCATAGACGAACGGTTCTGGCAGTTCTCCATGACCTTCCAGAAATGCCACCTTGGAAACTTCGTTTGAAGTGACGATTCTCAAAACATCGGTCAACTCATACTCTAAAGTCTCGATGGAATTGTTCAGATTTTCCTCTCCTGACTTATGGGGGACATTCTTCAAAAGATTGACGCACCTGCTTTTGCCTCCATACGAAATCTCAAGCCACGGAAAGACGATTTTTTGCTTGGATTCCCCTTCTGCATCTTTGTCAAAAACCATAACGCCACGCATTCCCTTCTTCTCCAATTCCTCGTAAAACTTCTCTCTTTCTGCATTCGTCGAAGCGGCAGAAGGATTGATGAACTGGTATTTCACCTCATTGCCTGCATAAGCGTCAAACTCATCCAGCATCTCCTTAACCGATTTTCTCAACCGTAAAAAGCCGGGGTTCAAATCTCCATCCAGATAGACCTTCACATCCAACTCCTTGTCCAACCCTCCAAGCAGGTTTTTGGTATTATCCGAAAGGGTATAACGCTTTTCCGAAGTTAAGTCCAACCTGAAAAAGAAATTTTCAGACAAAATGAACAAACCGACAATCGCCAATATGAATGCGAAAATTTGTATGATTTTCTTTAGCATCTTGATTCCGTTATAACAATTAGTAGAGAATTATTTTTTTGACCATTCTAAAGTTTCAACCAGACGGATTATATCTTCCCGAATGTAGTCGACCACTGGAGCGATGGAATCTTTATTGGGGTTGACATTAAAATAGAGTGCTCCTCTAAGGAAATGTTTAGTGCTATCGGACAAGACGAACTGAATATTGGAAGCGGTGTTCCCCTTCAGTTCATAAAGTATTCCGTAGACCCTACTTTCGTCGTTCAAATATGCCTGCTCAGTGATAGCGTCCGCCTTTACCGTATGAGGTTTGTAGACCAACTTGCGAGACTCTTCCGAAACTTTTTGAAAATCACCGCTCAACTCTTTGTAGGTACAATATATTTTAGCATTATACTTAGGGTAAACAATGTCCACCCATGCAGAATCATTACTCACCTTTACAAAATTGACAGTCGAAACATTACCTGCGTAATCAAACCGACAAGGGAATTGTTCGTTTTCATATCGAGCATACTCCTTCTCTGGCAAATCGATTCTAAAGTACCCCCTCGGTTTGGGTATTGACTCACCACACGATGCGAACCCTACCAGAAAAAGGGCTAACGCAAGCGTCATGAAAGTCCATTTTGAAATGTTCATCATTCGATTCATTCTATCTGCAATGTTTTATGGTTTAACGAGACGACGGTTTTTCGTTGATTGAAAGCATGACCTCCAAAATCCTCCTTTTATCCGCAGAAACAACTTCAAAAACATAATTTTCAATCTCTATCTTTTCTCCCTTGGAAGGAATACTTCCCCTCACTTCCAATATCAGTCCGGCGAGTGTGTCAGCATCTCCTTCCACCATCTCGAACTTCTCTTTATCAACTCCCTCGATTCTGTAGAAATCGGACAAGAGCAGTTTTGCATCCAAAAGATAGGTATGCTCCCCTATCTTGGTCACCTGTTTTTCTTCCTCATCATGCTCATCACAAATATCTCCCACGATCACCTCAATGATATCCTCCATGGTAACGATTCCAGCAGTTCCACCAAACTCGTCCACGACTATCGCCATGTGGATATGCTTCTGCTGAAACTCCTTGAACAGAGAGTCTATTTTCTTATTTTCAGGGACGAAATAGGCTTCTCGAATATAGTTCTGCCATTTGAAATCATTATTTTGGTCTGTATACTGCAGAAAATCCTTGATATACAAAATTCCTTTCACATCATCAATCGAGCCACTATATACCGGCAGACGAGAATATTCTGATTCGCGGATGATTTTCAACACCGTTTCAAAGTCACTCTCAAAATCCACATCAACAATATCCACGCGCGGTTGCATAATTTCGTCCACCGTCGTCTTCCCGAAATTTACCATTCCTCGCAGCATCTCCTTTTCGTCGGAACTGTCTGCATCACTCATATTCAAAGCATCTGAAATATCCTCGATGGATGCACTGCGTTGAGTCCTCGACTCCAATCTACGCTCAACCACATTTGTGGATTTGACCATATAATTCACAAAAGGGCGAAACAATACATAAAAGAAAGAGACTACAACAGAAGCCTTACAAATGGAGGAAGGGTTATTTTTTTCCACCATCCTTCCGGGTATTACCTCCGCAAAAAGATAAAACAACACAAACAGAATGACAAAAATGATAAAACACACCCACCCGATAGGTAAATACAGCGGAACAAACAACTGAAAAAGAAGGTACTCGCCAAAGACAAATGCCATAGCAATATTGAAATAGCGCGAAACGATAACCGCACCCAATGTCTTCAAGGGGTCTTCTGACAAATTCTTCAACCGTTTAAACTTCGGGTCATTGGATAGCTTCACTTCCGCAACTTCACTGGCAGTCAATGAAAAAAACTCTGTCTCAAAATAAGAAATATAAGAGAGACAAAAAAAAGAACCAATAGTCAAAAGTGCCACCAACCCATAAAATAAATAGGCGTATGGCGAACCAGAACCTGCAATAATGTAAGAATCAAATAGGGGAATGTCCAAATCAATACTCTTTTGTTAAACTTTCTTGCTATAAGCAAGGACGGAATTTTTCCGCCCTTGCAAATATAGCAAATATTTTACACCTCACTTTTTTTATCGAGGATATATTGCTTTTTTTATAAAAATTTTCTTCTCTAAAATGGCAAATCATCTTTTGAATCGGCAACCGGAGGGACCTCACCTGCAGGTTGAGGTGCGTTGACACTGTTGGTGACCGTGCTCAACGGAGGTACTCCACCTTCTGCCTTCTTACCCAACAACTGCAAGTCATCTGCCACAACTTCCGTGATATATCGGGTGACATTATTCTGATCGACCCAAGAACGTGAACGAAGTTTTCCTTCAACATAAAGGGAAGTACCTTTGCGTATATAAGACTCCGTCAATTTTGCCAAGCCTCTCCATGCGACGATGCTGTGCCATTCGGTACGGTCTGGCACTTCAGAGCCATCTTGACGTTTGAACCCTCGCTCTGTGGTCGCTAATGAAAAATTCGCCACTGGCACATCTTTTTCGACATACCTTACCTCCGGGTCTTTGCCCACATTGCCAACTAAAATAACTTTGTTAACAGACATAGATTAAATCATTTTTTTGTTTATAATAAATTAATAAAATCTGGGCAAAGATACGACAAAGAAATGAAAGTGAAAGCAAAACAGGAAAAGAATATTGTCTGTTTACGAATTAACAGTATTTGATTGCGGTTACTATACTTCTCAGTGGGTGTCTGCGCTTTCGCACTTGCACATCTAAAAATTTTTCTATAATTTGCGTCCGATTATCGGTGAGATCTGTTGAATGATGATTCATTTCTTTGTTTTTTTGTACCCTTAAAGTTACGAAAAATTATCCACTTATCAAACTGATAATCAATGCTTATAGTGAGTTTTTAAGAGATTTTTCAGGTCTCTCAAATTAGTTTTTAATTAAATTTGAACAGCTTCTAATGAGTGGGAAAAAGAAGGAGACTTTAAAAACATGTTTAATTTTTATTGGGTTCTATATATCTTTTATCGTTTTTGCAATTGTTTCTCACAAGAGAGAGGCTCAGGAGCAGAATCAATATCATTCCCGTGCTAATTTTTATCTTGTCGGAGATATAAAAAAAATAAAAGATCGTGAACATATGCCTGTATATGAGATGAAATTAGACTCAGTGTCATTTGTCGAAAATAAACATGAAAAATATTATTTTTGGGGTATATGCGATACTTTTGCTAGAACTGTCTATTTTATGATGTACGAAGAACTGAAAATTGAAAAACAAATTATTGTTGATTCTAAAAATAGAATTATATATGATGCTTCTACAGGTGATTCTATAGGTGAAGTTTATCTTATTGCTAGTCCTAAGCGTAAATTTCTCAAAGAATTTGAAAATAGTAATACTATAAGATTTTAAATTTCTCTGCCCGGTCGGATTTGCAATCGCACCGCCTCAAAATCATTTTCAATACTCTAACAACGCAAATACGCTCATTCCACTCTCCTGCTTCGCATTCACCACACCCTGAAAGGGCAAACCCCATCAGCCATTGACACCGCCCTCGGCAATGAGGCATAGAGCAAAACTCGCCCCAACGGGGCAAAAGCATCAATTCCTAATTCCTCATTCATTAATTTTTGTTACACCCATATTGAAATCACATCCAAAACATTATCTTTGCAGAAAGAAAATTTCAGCGTATGGAGCAGACGTTAAAAAACTTGCCTATCGGCATTCAGGATTTCGA
>CALFTM010000036.1 GCA_937916355.1 uncultured Bacteroidales bacterium | reverse complement strand
GATTTTAGACTTAATTGAAACTATAAAGATCTATTCAAGACAAACAAGCGTGGAACTGTACTTTATGCTTGCTCCGCGGCAAAATATTTTCCCAATACAACTCTATCCGCTTGATAGTTAACTATTTTTCAGAAGTGTTGAAAAATCTTATGTGCAGATAACCGAATTGTTTTGGTTGTGCGGGTTATTTTCTTAACTTTGCGGTTTTGAGGGGCTTGTGATTTTGATTCGGACTGAATTTGGCGGCTTCTCTTTATTTGTTTAACAAAAAAATAATCTGCTTCTTATGTTAGATAGCGAAAAACGTTTATATGTGGCGCATTCGGACAAGCCGTTGTTTGTTGTGCCTAAGATGGCTAACCGCCACGGTCTGATTGCCGGCGCTACCGGTACTGGCAAGACTGTCTCTTTGCAGGTGCTGGCGGAGTCTTTCAGCGAGCTCTGCGTGCCTTGCTTTATGGCCGATATGAAGGGTGACCTTTCTGGTATATATAAAAAGGGCGAACTGACTAAGTTTATAGAAAAGCGTCAGAATGAGTTTGGCGTTCAGTTTGATTTTCAGCCTTTCCCGGCTCGCTTTTTTGACGTTTACGGAGAGCAGGGGCATCCGCTAAGGGTCTCTGTGAAGGAGTTCGGCGTTATTCTGTTTTCCAGAATTATGGATCTGACCGACACGCAGGAGGGGGTGCTGAATGCGGTGTTCCGAATCGCGGAAGACAAAGGCATGCCTCTGATTGACCTGAAGGATTTGCGCTCTATGCTGAATTTTGTAGGTCAGAATGCGAAGGAGTTTCAGACGGACTACGGAAATATATCTTCGGCGTCTGTTGGAGCTATTCAGAGGAACTTGCTGGCGCTCGAAGGGCAGGGCGGCGACCTCTTCTTTGGCGAGCCTGCGTTTGATGTAATGGACTTTATCCAGATGGACGGCGGCAAAGGTGTTGTAAATATTCTTGCCGCTGATAAATTGTACAATAGCCCGAAACTTTATTCGGCTTTCCTTATGTGGCTGCTGACTTCTCTGTATAGCAAATTGCCGGAGGTTGGTGATATGGATAAGCCTAAGTTTATTTTCTTTTTTGACGAGGCTCATCTGCTTTTTGACGATGCGTCCAAGGTCTTGATGGAGCAGATTGAAAAGGTGGTGCGACTTATCCGCTCCAAGGGTGTCGGCGTCTATTTCATAACCCAGAACCCGATGGATATTCCGGAGGATATTTTGGGTCAGCTGGGCAACAAGGTGCAGCACGCGCTCAGGGCTTTCACTCCAAAGGACCAGAAGGCGGTGAAGGCTGTTTCTCAGACTTTCAGGAAAAATGATTCGTTTGACACGGAGGCGGCTATACTTGAGCTTGAGACCGGCGAGGCGCTAATCTCTTTCCTTGACGAAAAAGGTGCGCCGTCTGTGGTGGAGCGAGCTAAGATGCTTTGTCCGCAGGGGCAAATCGGACCTTTGACCGCCGAAGAGAGAAAAGAGGCTATCGAAAGCTCCGCTCTCTATGGTGTTTACGAAAAGGTTAGAGACCGAGAATCCGCTTATGAAATTTTGCAGGAGGAAGAGGCAAGGCGTAAAAGAGAGGAGGAGAGATTGGAAGAGGAGAAGAAAAGAGAGAAGGAGGAAAAAGTTAGTAGAACATCAAAGAAAAGTTCTTCTAAGTCGTCTGCAAAAGCTTCTTCGCCTTTGTGGAACCTTGCCGCAAAGGTGCTTACGTCTGTGGGACGCTCGCTCGGTACCGCGTTGATTAACAAACTTACTAAGAAGAGATAAATTTGAGGGCCGTTCTGTGTTAAGGACGGCCTTTTTTTGTTATGGCAGCTTCTGTAAATCTGTCTGATTCTGATATCGAAAGGTTCTGTCGTATGCAGATGTCTTGTTTGAATTTTGCAAAATATATGTTAAAAAAGTATTAGGTGCAATAGGTTTTTTGTATGATATTTGCAGTTGTGGGAATTTGTAAAGTTTGGCTATTTCTATAATTAGGAATCAGGATGTGCTTGAATTGCGTTTTGTGTATATTGTTTATATTTGCGATGAGGCGAAGCTGACATTGTAACTGTGCAAATATGAGCAAGATAGACGAAATGGATTCAAAGTTTCCGAAACGGAATTTATTATAAGAATAATTTGAAATCGTAATTTATAGAAATGTCTTTGGCAGTAAAAGTATAACACAGATGTTGGTCCGTTTTAGCGGAGTTTTTTGTGCTTAGAACATATTACAAATATTATTAATAAAAAAACTGTAACGCAAATGAATTTTAAATTTTTACATTTGGTATGCGCGCTTTTGTTCTGCTTTGGGCAAGTGTTTGCTCAGACAAAGTATGAGGCAGAAGACGCAACTTTGGACGGTTGCTCTGCATCGGAAGATGCAAGCGCATCGGGTGGTGAATATGTCCCAATGAAGTCCGGCGACGCTCATTTTGACGTAAATGTGGATGCGGCGGGTGTTTACAACCTAATTATCGCTTACCGTCTGACTGCAGATAGCGAAAAATATCAGAATCTGGAGGTGAACGGTTCTAACATCGGACAAATCCATTTCACCAAAACAAGTGAGTTCAAGACGATTTCTTCTGTTGCAAGCCTGAAACAGGGGGCGAACAAGGTTTCCATCACCAACAGCTGGGGGTGGATCGACCTTGACTATATTCAGGTGGAGGCAGCGTCTGCCTCTGATTATGAGTTGTCAGGCGAAATGGTTACGCCAGAGCCGACAGAGGCTGCAAAGAAATTGTATGCTTTCTTGTTAGACAATTTTGGCAAAAAGACAATCTCAGGTTTTATGACTGGCGATATGTCAACGGCTAACGGAAAGGTGAAGGAGCATGAAGACGTGGCTGTCGTTTATGAAAAGAGCGGCAAATATCCTGCGTTGGTCGGCTTCGACTTTTTGAACGCTACGGGTAAAAACGCAAGTCAGGATTGGTTCATAGGATACACAAACAGCGCGTTGGCTTTGGCTGAAGATTTGTGGAGCCAAGGAGGTATCCCTGCGTTCACTTGGCACTGGCAAGACCCTTCTAAAAAGGTGCACGCTTTCTATTCAAGCCAAAATTCTGCTGGTGCAGGAAAAGATTATACGAATTTCGACTATTCAGAAGGTTTCAAGCCGGGCACAACAGAGTGGGACACTGAATCAGAAGTGTACAATTATCTGATAGAAGACATCGACCATATCGCCGACATCTTCTTGGACCTTCAGGAAAAGGGTGTTGCGGCGATCTTCCGTCCGCTTCATGAGTGCGGTGGAAAATGGTTCTGGTGGAGTTCTAAGGATGGTAGCTCTCAGCACACTGGCGACGAGTTTAAGGCGTTATACAGACTTGTGTTCGACCGTATGGTGAAGGTGAAGGGTGTGAAGAACCTGATTTGGGTTTATAATCCGGAATCGTCTGTTCAGGAGGCATGGAATCCGGGAGAGGGTTATTACGACGTTATCAGTATTGATATTTACAACAATGCTAATGACCATTCAAGTAATATGTCTGCTTTCTACAAACTGAAAGATCTTAAGACAGGAAAAATTATCGCTTTGTCAGAAAATGGTCCTATTCCTGACATCGTAAATATGCAAAATGACGGAGTGGCTTGGTCTTGGTGGATGCCTTGGTATCAGTCTTGGAACGGAAACTTCGCAAACCAGACTTCGGAGGCTACATGGAAGTCTAACATGGCACATGAGGCTATAATCACTCTGGACGAGATGCCGGGCTGGGAAACTTACACTCCGGGAGAGGAAGAAGAGGAGACTGGTTGCGCAGAGACTTTGCTTGCTGGAAAAAACTGGGAGGCTGAATGTGCCGATTATGAAGGTACTTTGGAAAATTTCTCTTCTGCATCAAATAAGAAGAGTGTTAATTTAAAGGAGAATACAGATTTTATCAAATACATCTTTAAATCTGATAAAGCGTGCGCCTACAAGATTTATGTGGGTTGTAGCATGAACTATGGTTACAAGCAGATTTCTTGTGCGGTGAATAGTATTGGTTCTACTGTCAATTTTGGCGAGTCGGGTGCTGAAAAAGAAAATAAAGTTATTGAAGTGCTTGCCGGCTCTTTCAACTTCAAGAAGGGCGACAACGAAATCTTGCTCACTCCTATCTGGACTTGGGCGGCGGTTGATTATATCAGAATTGAATTGGACGAGGATGCTCCGTCTTACGAGTTCACTGTCTCTGATGTGGATGGTTTCAAGGTGGACGGCTCTAAGTTGCTCGACCGTTGCGGAGACGAGTTTGTGATGCGAGGCGTTAACTTGGCTTACACTTGGTTTGAGTCTTCTGCTTACGCTCAGTTGGAAGCTGTGGCTAAGTCTGGCGCAAACACAGTGCGTGTGGTGCTTTCTGACGGAAAAGATTACGGAAAGGCTGCTGACCCAGCTAATGAGGTTATGGCTTTTGCAAGAAAGTGTAAGGAGTATGGTATGCTTACAATCCTTGAGGTGCACGATGAGACAGGCAGCAACGATATTGCAGACTTGAAAGATGCTGCGCAGTACTTTGTTGGTATGGCAGATTCGCTTAAAGGTAAAGAGTCGTACATCATGATAAACATTGCTAACGAATGGCACAATAACGCCGCTTCTACAGTTTGGCGCGATGGTTACAAGGAGGCTGTCAAGATGATTCGTGACGCAGGTCTTCGCCACTGCATCATGGTCGATGCTGGCGGTTACGGTCAGGGTGCGGCTACTATCCACAGCCACGGCTTGGAAGTGCTTGATGCTGACCCGGAAAACAACCTGATTTTCTCTATTCACATGTATGGTGGCGCAGGTAACACCGCAAAAGTTAAGTCTAATATTGACGGTGTGATCAATCAGAATCTGGCTCTTTGCATTGGTGAGTTCGGCTGGTATCACTCAGATGGTGATGTGGACGAGGATTTGATTCTCTCTTATTGTGCAGAAAAGAACGTTAGCTGGTTGGCTTGGTCTTGGTACGGAAACGGTTCGCCGGTAGAGTATCTGGATTTGGTGAAGGATGCGACTGCAAATCCTAAATTGGCTTCGTATGAGAATATTACAATTAAAAACGGGAATGGTTCTCAGTCTTGGACTGCTTCTTGCAACTGGGGCGAAAAGATTATCAACGCATGGAAGGCTGAGGCAAAGATGCCGTCGCTCGACAAGTGTAAAGAAAGCTCTGACCTAAACACTCTTCCAGTAGACAATAACAATATCTTTTATGACAACAACACTGAAAAGATTGTCATCAACGGAAAGAAAGGAGATGTCCTTCATATTTCAGATGTTCTGGGTCGAATTATTTTAGAAACTACGCTTTCATCAGAAGAGAACGTGATCTCAATCCAAAATTGGAAAAATGGAGTCTACGTCATCACCCTGAATGAAGAAGTGCAGAAGATTGTAAAATAATCCGCAAAACGAAATCGGAAGAGCCAGAGGACAAAAGTTTTCTGGCTCTTTTATTATGAAAGATTTTATAGACGAAATGTATATTGGGCGTTATTGATAGAAAAGCCTTTTATTTCAACCCACTTAATTCCCTTATCTTCTTAGGAATATCAGTATTTTGCATAACACCGGTAAAATTCTCCGAACCCGGACCGAAAGAGAAGATTGGAACCATCACCCCTGTATGCTTCAATGTGTTAAAACGTACATTCACAGATTTTTCCGAAAAATCTCCATCCATCACCGTAACTCCTCCAGTCTCATGATCCGCCGTTATGATTACAAGGGTATTTCCATCCTTCTCAGCAAAATCCAAAACCGCCCCTACTGCCTTGTCAAAATCCAATGTTTCTGAGATAGTGTATGAATCGTTGTTCGCATGCCCTCCCCAATCTATCTGAGAACCTTCAATCATCAGAAAAAAACCATCATTATCAGATTTCAATATCTCAATAGTCCTAACAACAGCCTCTGTCAGATCATACTCACGGCCGTCCGACACTTTCTTGGGCTGATTTCGGCAAAGTAATCCAGCCAGTTTACCCGAACTAACCTTACGCACCTCATCCATAGATTGGGCGACAACATATCCTTTTGCCTCTAATTGGGACAATAAATCCTGCCGATCAGAACGCTTTGAAAAATATTTCATTCCGCCTCCAATAAACACATCGGGCGGACATTTAAGAAAATCGGCAGCAATATCCTCATCTTTAGAACGATTATCCTGATGAGCCACAAAAGAAGCAGGTGTGGCATGAGTTACCGAACAAGTTACGACCAATCCCGTTGCCTTCCCTTTCTCCGCCGACTCTGCAAGGACAGACTTTACCGGCAAAGAATCTGACGACATTCCAACCATTCCGTTTTTCGTCTTTACACCACAAGCCAAGGCAGTTCCCCCAGCTGCAGAATCAGTGATATAATTATCCTCAGAATAAGTTTTTGAAAAACCGGTATGAGTACACCTCTCAATATTTAAAGATCCTCCGTTGGAAGTCATGGCAGCATATATCGTACCAAGTCCCATTCCATCTCCAATCATAAAAATCACATTCTTGGGCCCTTTTGCAAATCCTAAGCTAACATATCCACTCAAAACGACACAGGCCATTAATTTTATAAAACATTTCTTCATGACAAGATATTTTGAACAATATTACATACAATCAATTTTTCTTTTTTGATCTATCATCTTAAGGTAATAATATCAGACAATATTCAACCTTTTCAAACAACTCTTCAACCACACACCAGAAGGAGAACAACAATTCCAATCTCCTTTTTCGGCAGCCCCCGGAAGTAAGGCGGCAGAACTCTCATCCACATCACAAAAACTCCAATTCACCCAACTTAATTTATTAACTTCCATCCACTCCAGCCATTCATCAGACTCCTTCAAGAAGACTCCTCCATCCCCATCCGCACGAGACAAACCAAATTCACTCACCATCACCGGCAAACCGTTCCTCATAGCCTGCTCCGCGCGACTCCGCAACTCCTTGCCATGCGTCCCTGCATAAAAATGTAGCGAATAGATAACGTTATTATACAAAAGAGGATTACGTGCGGCAATATCCACATCCTGACTCCAAGTCGGAGTCCCACATATAATCAGCCTTTCCGGATCAATATTTCTGATTATCGGGATTATCTCCTCTGCATATCTCTTCACAACCTCCCAAGTGACATCATTCCCATTAGGTTCGTTGCAGATTTCAAACAACACATGGGCTTTCCCTTGATGTTTTTGAGACATATACCGCCAAAATTCTTTTGAATCTTCAAGTGTAAAATTGGGGTCTCCACTCCCCTCATTCAATACATGCCAATCGACAATGCAATAGATACCCAAGTTAGCGCACACATCCACCAACTGGTCAATCACCGCCCGATACTCTTCTTTGCTTTTCCATTGCTCTGTACAATATCCACCCCACTCATGCGTGTAGACCGCTATGCGAAAAAGGGAGATACCCCACTCATCCACTAAAGTCCGAATCGACTCCACATGATAGGTTTTCGGATTCCATGCAATGCCATGAGTACTGATCCCTCGCAACACGACATCCTCTCCCCGTTCATTCACAAGACGTATTCCGTCCAGACTTAATCGTCCATTTAATGATACGATTGAAGTTTTGGGATATGCTTCCATAGCTATAATTTATTTTATACTAACTTCTATAAGTTACGATTTTATCAGATACTTTAGGCGAGTTCTATAAATTTAGTTGTACCTACAACCACTCATCCAAATATTCATCAATATTCCTCTTTTCGCCGCTGAAGTTCGCACCAATCAGGGCTATCTTTTTGCCGCTTGCGAGGAACGGCTGGGCGTAGTTCTTCTCCTTGATTTGTGCCATTGCCTCTTCGGCTGTGCCATTGTATTTGAACTCGAAAATATAGACGTAATCGGGAGTCTCGATGGTCATGTCCACACGTCCGTTGGAGGTGTGATATTCCGCTTTTGTGTAGAGCCCGCAAAGGTTGCAAAGAATGAAAAGCACGTTCTGGTAGTGGTTTTCAGTGTCCTTGATGAGGTCATAAGGAACATTTGCGAAGAAAATTTTCAGACGATCGATAAAAGCTTCTATCTGACCACTCTCCACTTCATTGACAAAGCAATCAATATGAAATCCCGTATCATTCTCAG
>CALFTM010000035.1 GCA_937916355.1 uncultured Bacteroidales bacterium | reverse complement strand
ACTTGCATGGTCACTTGCATGGTCACTTGCATGGTCACTTGCATGGTCATGAGCACTTATAGGCAAAGTTATGCGGATAAAGTTATCTGTAAACTTGAAGCAATCTTCACCGTATGCACGCAAGATACGGGGTATCCCGGAGCCTAATGACTCTACCAACTCTACATCACGATAGATGCGCATTAACTCTTTGTTACGAGGAATGGAGATACCGTTGAAGAACTCTTCTCTTGTAAGAGATTCGGGCAAACGACCAGCCGATGTAATTTCAAGTCTATCGGGGAATATCTCAAACTTGGGCGGCACTTCAAATGAGTAGTCGTTATGTACAATGGCATTGATAACAGCCTCGCGCAAGGCAACCTTATTCCACAATGGCGTTTCAATACGTTCCATCGGGGTTATAGTCGCTGCTGTCTTATTTTCAATATCCAACTTTGACAATACACTTTTAGTAGCTTTAATGAGAGAGCAGTATCCATACTCGTTATTCTCAACCAAATCGCAACGGTCAAGGCTTGAATACTTTGCCACCTTGATTGAATTGCCGTTCTCATCAGCCAACAGATAAGCCACATAGTTGTACTTGCCCTCATCTGTAAGCAACTCCAACGTGCGCTTGAAATTATCATTGAGTCTCTTGCCTCGCTCATCGTAGTAGATACGCAACTGTTCAAAACTCAAATCTTGGCGATTAGATACAATTCGCCCGATAGAGTTGCGTGTACGCATAGCAAACAGGCGGTCAATCTGCTCCTGTGGCATTGGCTCGGCTGATGTGCCCACACGCATATACGCACCTCGTGGAGTCATGCCGTACTTCGTCTTGAAATAGGGTTTCTCGATACCACTCGCAACCGTAACTTTGATGATGCTGCATCCATCTTTTTGCTCTTCGGCAATATCAAACAGTCCCATAGCCGAAGGCGAGATATTATGCTTGATGCGGTCTTTCAACCTAAGCATACAATCATCTACATCACTGACGCCCACAGTTGAACCATCCTTATCAATACCGATATAGATGTATCCTCCCTCCTTGTAGTTAAGGAACGCCACAACCTCCTTCTCAATATCAAGATCAGGAGTCAATTCTCTTTTATATTCTATGCGGTTGGTTTCTGCCATAAATATTAAATTTATCAAGTTAACCAATGGATAAATCATTACTTCTTAATTCTTACAGACATAAAGTTCACCATACTACTTATAATCCCAATTGTATTATAAAATATTTCTATAACAAAGTAGCAGATAAGAAATCTAACAACAATAATTAATAATAGCTTTAAAAATAGTAAGAAGGATTGGATAGTAATAGGTGCTATTGTATATTTAGCAAGTTTCTCACCAAAAAAGCTATCGTACATAACATTCAAACAAATTAATGCTAAAGCCCATATCCCAATAATTACACTCTTTCCGACCAAAACATTAAATTTCTGCACGTAATATAATGATTGTTTTTGCCAAAGTTTTTCCTGAGCATTCTGAAATTCAATTTTGTCAATAGAAATCTCAATATTTCGATTCATTTCATTTTCGTTTACACCTAACTTATAGTCTCCTAAATTATTATTTGTGGGTATATAAAACTTGTCTAAAGCAAAAACCAATGCAGTTAGAAATAACCCAATAAAAATTGAAAGAATAGAAGCCCCTAATTGAAGGAAATCATTACTAAATCCTTCCGAGAGTGTACATAGCACAAAAAAGGTTATTGGGTAAGCAAATAGGTACCTGCCATTCCTTTGCACAAAAGTCTTTTTTCTGTTATTGATATCCAAAGTCTCACACTCTCGAGCTTTAGAAAATACATAATAAATGAAAGAATGTCTATATTTACACATATAAATCGGGTCTAATTTCTGGTAATATCTCATCATGGAATAGATTCTGGCATAGAGTGTTTAACTCTCTAAAATCTGGAGTATCATCATCATTGTAATTTTGAATACGTCCTTCAAGATATACAACTGGGATTACATTTAAGTTCTCGTCGTCAAAATCAAAGGTCCTGTCTGACTTTGAAAAAGGACTATTCAAAGTCATTCTTTTAGAATTAAAATCTTTTAGTTTATCCGTATTATGTTGTTCTCTTGTAAAACCTAATCTTTGCAGTAGCTTACTAAATTTAAATTTTTCACTTAATAATATATTCCCTTGTCTAGGTTTAATTTCTATTTTAACATCATAAAGTTGACTATATGAAAGAATCCCTTCGTCTGTGTATATATCTTCTAAATATGTATTACCATATTCTACAGATTTTATTATTGCTCCCGCTTCAAATTCTTGTTGGAATGATTTAGGACAGAACATAAACAGAGTTGCTTTCTTATATATATTCCCTTTAAACAATCTTGAAATATAAGTTTTAAATATATCTGTTATAGTTTCCTCTTTGCTGTTAGAATGTATAATAAAACACCCTTCACTATAATCTAACGGTAAATATAATAGAAAATAGTAATAACGAAGGATTGTTTTGTTCTTTCCAAATGAGCTCGCTTCTTCTGTCTCAGCAGAAGAATCACTCATCATGCCATTGCGCCCAAATCGTCCTCCATTAATAACTCCATAGATAAGATTATTGTCTATGTCAATTTGTGGTTTCTTGTCCAAATGTATATTTGCCGATGTTTTTATTAGCTTAAGCTGTTTTTTCAACTTGCTACACTTTGCAGTATTAGTAACGAGTTTGTTCATAAAATGATCAAACAATTTATTCATTATTTGTGTATCTGAACTTGGACGCCTTTGATACAATTCATCAATAGCGAAGTCTCTGAATGTTTTGTACTCTCCATCCTTAGGTATTAATTTAAATCTAAAAAATTCCAATTTAGGTCTTAATGCCATTTTCTTAACTTTTTTAATGTATTTTTCCAAAAATCTTATTCTTCACTCCTAACACGATTGTAAATCCTAGGACAATTAAGCGTTTTTATTATTATTTTAATAATAAAAATACTTCTGTAGTGTCGGTTTCTAACACCTTTCTAATATCTACTAACACTTCCCATGAGGTCGGTATTTCATTGGAACACCTGTTGTCGCATTCCTTTTTTTTGAACAATACAATATTTAATTTATTAAAATCTTTCATTGTTAACTTATTCATTGGCATTTTCCACAAATTTAATTATAATCTGCGGAATCGCATCTGTTTTTCTCCTTTTTTATCAAAAGTTTTTTCTCGACTATAGTAACATTTTCCAGTGTGCCTTTAATCATTGTAAATTCCCATAATAAAATCGGGGACGTTATGAAATTTTATGACGTTCTTCAAACCTCTCAACGATCTTTCGTAGATCTTCTGGTAGTTTGCCTAATGTGAAGTTTATGATATTTGTGTCGACTTCTTTGTAGTAGGCTGCCGCAACCGCACCGGTTATTGCTCCCATCGTATCGGCATCACCCCCTAAGGAGATTGTCAGTCTGATGGCATCTTCGTAGTCTTTGCTGTCGAAGAAGGCTACCAAGGATTGCGGAACAGTCTCCTGACAACTTGCTTCAAAACTATAATGGTCTCGGATGTCATCACTGGAGTAATTTAAGTTGTATCCGAATTTTTGTGAAATATACTCTTTCATTTCAGTCTTGCTTTTTCCACTCCTCGCCATGTAGATAGCGGCAGCAGTGGCTTGCGCACCTTTGATGCCTTCAGGGTGGTTGTGGGTGATTTCTGCCGATATTTTTGCCACCCTTAGCGTCTCCTCCAGTGAGTCGAACGCAAAACCGACCGGGGAAACCCTCATGGCAGAACCATTGCCCCATGAATTATAGGGTCCCATCTCCTCTCTATTCAACCATGCCGAAAAAGTTCCTCCGTAACTTCCCATAGGATACCGGTACTTGTTTCCCCAATACCTCATTTTTTTCGCTAATCCGTTGTGGCTCAATTGAGGGTCGGACAAAATCCAATCGGCAACTGCAATGGTCATGATCGAATCATCTGTGTACTCCATCCTCTCATCCCAAAGTGGAAAATTATATTCTTTCGTCGGACAGAACTCATAAATAGAACCGATGGTATCTCCCGCTATCGCTCCTAATATTGTAACACTCTTTTTCTCCATAACTTCTCTTTTAAAAATCAAAAGGATATTTCTTTATCGTTTTATTCTTCACCTGTTCTTTGTATCTCTCCTCGTTGAATGAGTACATTTGTGGTGCTCTGCATTGCATAGGGGTCTTGCATAACCCCTCATCGTCAAACAAGCTTGTCGCCAACATTTTTTTGTGAAAATTTCTTCTGTCATACTCCGTCTCGTTGATCAACTCATATAATCGTTGGAGTTCGCTCATGATAAAAGTCTTGTCCAAAAGTTGAAAGGCGATTGGCTTGTAACTAAGAATCTGTTGCAACTTGTTTTTTGCCAATTCGATAATCTCTTTATGGTCAAAAGCCAAAGAGGGTAGGTTGTTGATTTCAAACCATTCAGCCTTTGCTGCATCATCGCCAGCAATCAGTTTGAATTCCGATTTGCGTACCAAAGCTAAAAATGAGACTGATAGGATTCGTTCACGAGGATCACGATCCACTGCGCTAAAGACATGGAATTGTTCCAGATAAATATTTTTTACATTCGTCTCTTCCTGCAACTCCCTTTGCGCACACTCTTCAACCGTCTCGTCCATTTTCAAAAATCCTCCGGGGAGAGCCCATGAGCCTTTGAAAGGGTCTATTCCTCTTTCGATCAATAGCACATGCAAGTTCTTTCCATCATACCCAAAGACGACACAGTCTGTCGCTACGGCCGGGTGTTGGTATTTGTATGTATAAATTTTATTCTCCATATTGTCGTAATTATAGCGCAAATATAATGTGTAAATTTTACATGATCAAATAAAAGTGTAAAAAATACACAACTAAAAATCTCAATTGAAAAAAAAGTGGCTTTTGTCGGATTGTCCGTAGAGAAGTGAAACGTTGCAAGGGAGAAGTAAAAAAGGAGACCGAAGCCTCCTTTTTCAATCAACCAATTTTATTTTGTGGTGCAGCCACATTTCTCTTCTGTTATGTCAGTCTTTGTGAACTTGACACCCATTATAGGTCCAAACATGACAAGCTGGGCTATGTCTGCCTCGTTCTTCCAAAGATAGTCCACAGACTTGCCTTTGCCTTTCAGCGATGAGTTTTGGAAATCCACCTTCCAACAGTTGTAAAGAGGTTCTTTACCAATCCCTTCTCGTGTCAATATGGTCATATCGGATGTGTTGTCTTTGTTCCTTCGTATCAAAGCCTCCGCATTGTCTTGAAGATTGATGGAAACGAATCGTCCTTCATCGTCTAAGAATGAGGTTTTCTCTATGAATCCGTTCTTTTTCAACGATTTTTCGGATTCTTTCGTTGCATTTTTAGGAAGCGTCAACGTCAGAAATTCAGTAGAATTAGATTTCCCGACAAGAATACTTGTTGCTTTTGAACTTAATTGTTTGTCTATGTATGCCGATTTGATATTGTCTGTAACGCTTTTGTTCATAATGCTGGCTGAACCATACAAATAAACTTCATCCTCATCTTCCTCACTTTCAATTTTGTCGTTGTATAGTTCAAAGTCAGTTTTGAACTCATATATGTTCTCCTTGCTTTTAGGAGCGTAGATGTTATTTCTGGAGGCTGAGATTTCATCAGAAACAAGATATACGGAAAGCTTGTGTGATTTGCTAAAAGTCTTAGGATATGTTATTATCTCAAGAATCAGGGTGGCGTTGTGTTCCGGACTTTTGTACCATGCTTGATACTTGTGCGCTGAAGTTTGATTGTTTTTCTGGAACATTTCCGTGTATCTGTCCTTTTTTGTGTCAAACTTGACGATCTTTTCTCCAATGACGGCATATATGCAGTCCGGCTCCGGTTTTTCGCCAGAACAGAATTCGATAGAGCCTAAATCAATGTCATCTTTGTCAAGGTCGATTTTTTTAGTTATTTTCTTTCCTTGGCAATTAATTTTGACTTTAGCCTTAGAGCCAGCCATGTTTACAGGAAGATCTATGTCGAAATATCCATACGCAGTATATTCAGAAAAAGTCTTTTTATTCTTTCCCTTTCCTAATTCAATTGAAATGTTGGCTTTTGAGATTCCACAAGTGTTCTTCACGTAACCTCTTACAGAAATACCGGTCGGAACTATAATTTTAGGAATGTAATAATAACTGTAATTGTCATTAAGTTTTTTGGTCACTCTGTTAGATTCCACACCTAAGCCGTCGCTCGCACTGACGTATGCTGTGATTTCCTCCACATCTGGGTCGGAATGGAATGAAAAATAGCCAGATGCTGACGTTTTTGTTTTATATTCCGTGTTGTCGATAAGGGCTGTGACTGATACGCTTTTGTTACGTCTTTTATTGTTTGAGTAGCTAACAGATCCCCAGACATTAATTGGACGTGTTATCGCAAAATCATAACTTTTGTTCTCATCAATCTCCGAAGGGTTCTTGAATTTGTACTCTATCTTCTCTGTTTTTTGGATTGTTAATTTTTCCACAAACAAGGTGAATGGACCATTGCCATTATGGTAGATGGTGTATTCTCCTGAATTATTTGTTACTGTAGACGTTTTGTCTGTGCATACTTTTATGCCGTAAAGAGCATTTCCTTGCTTCTTGTCTGTGACTATACCATGAATGGATGGCATATTAGGAAGTACAATATCTTGATAGATAGTTGTTGTAGCCTCTAATCCGTCCACATTATAAATTGGAATGTTTGGGCAATTGGCATAGTCGGAAGGCTTTACAGTGACAAAGACCGGAGTGTTTTTTGGGACGTACGCGCAGTAATTACCGTTTTTATCCGTACGTGCGCTTGTTTGGGAAATTGTGACCAACACGTTAGGCAATGGAGTGCCATTCTTATTTGTCACTTGTCCGCAGATAGTGGCTCTCATCAACGGATAGTCAAGATTGTGCCATGAGAAATGTTTTATTTTTCCGGAGTAGGTGTCGCCGGCTTTTGTGGCGATACCTTCCTCTATCCAAGTGCCTTTTCCCTCGTCGAAATACCATAGCGGAATTTCATTATGCTTCTGTTCTTCTGTGAATCCTTCCGGAGTCGGGAATGTCAAAGTGCTTTCTGCGCCATCCTTCAGCTGCAGTTTTTGGTTGAGGGAATCTTTCATCGTGATTTCCACCATTCCGTACGATAGGAGAATCACGCTCTTCCCGTCAGAAGTCACTCCGCTCATGTCTCCGCCCGGCATCTCTTTTGTGAAGTTTTCCGAGTTCGGGTTCAAATAGTAAGCGCTGGCAAATACGGTGCCATTGAAAGGCTTTCCGTCGTTCTCATAGACCAAAGCGTTGGCAGGAATGGCAATCTCCATTTTTCCGATTTTGATTGTTGTGCCATTGCTGTTTTGAAAAGTAGAGACATCCGTCACTCCCTCTTTGATGTCTTGAGGCATTAATATTGCGTCAACCCTTGCCTCTCCCTCTTCGATGTTCGCGGTGCGGATTGCAGAGAAGTAGTTGTTGTCTTCAAATTTGATAACGCACCTTCCGTTTACGGTATGGCACTTTTCGAGAGAGTAAACACCACTTTCGTCAGAGACGGCAGTGTCTTTTCCGCTTGTCACCAACACATTAGCCAATGTGTTTCCGTCCGCATCATACACAAAACCATAGACATGGCTGTTAGAAACAGAGTCGGAGAAAACATAATCTTCGCAACTGCTTAAATTTTCCTTTGGGTTGTTACAACTTATGAACATTGTCGAGCATGCGGCAATCGTCCCCAATATCCAAGATTTAATATTTGCCATAATTTTTATTTTAATTGTTATCTATTTTAAAATCCAAATGTCGATTTCAGATCGTTGAGTTTCTTGTCGAGTTTCTTCTCTCTCTCATTAGCTTCCTTTTTTGCTTTCAATTCTTCTACAGGAATGACTTGTCGTCCAAACGGATCTTTGCCAGAATTGTCAAGCAAACTTTCAATGTCTTTTAATGGTCTTCCGTCTGAGGTGAAGTAGAAATAATCGTTGTTTTTCTTTCCTCTGAAGATGTTTTCGTTCATCGCAACTTCTTGAAAAACCTCCTTTTTGTTAGTGTAAGGGTTGCGGCATTCAAACTCGTAAGGAGGAAGCATATCAATGTCAGAATTTATTTTTTCGAAATTTTTGCGGGGTCTAATTCTGATTTTCACACCTTTAGAGTCTTTGATAGTGTATATGTAGTAAGGGTCTATTTTTAATGCGATTGAGCTTGGCTGATCGTTTATATCGGCAATTGTTTTATTGGACAGCCATCGGCTGATGATGTTTGATCCTATTGTATAAAAGAATCTTTTGTCCATGCTGATTCCTGAAAGGTTTATGCCCTGATGGGAAGTGTATACTTCTGGCAGATTCTCTTTGTTTTCAAATGTTTTATCAAAGAGCCCTAAAAAATCCAAATCTTGGGAGAATATTTTGGTTTTCATTCCATCGAACAGGTTTGCCCCCATTTTTTTGGCTTGATGGACGACAAACAATCCACTTGTAAGTGTCATATTGCTAAATGCTCTGTCTCCAATAAATTTTAATCCGTAAGGGAGGATAAGATCTTTCAACACGGCACCTTCAAATACACTTTCACCGATACCCAAGACTTGGTAGGTTGCAGTGTCTTCAACATTTCTGCAGTAGGAGGTGGGGTATGATACTTTTGCGGGAATTTTAACGATGGAGTCTGGTGTGGTTATTCCGCTCACATACACCTCTCCTTCATTTTTTATTACATACTTTGTTCCCCAATTGACATCGGTTTTAACTCTCCTCCATACTTGGTATTCAGATGCTATGGTGTATACCAGACCATCTTTTTCAAAGGTTACGCCTCTTTGTTCTGCAAAGGAGAAAAAGCAGGTGGTGAGTGTTAGTAATATGATTGAAATTCTTTTCATTCTTTTATCATTTTGCCATTCAACCTGAATTTTACTTCGCCCTCCTCTCCGATAAATTTTACGTACCAGCCCTCTTTTAGCGTTGCGTCGGCCGTCGGTATGAAGTCATGATAATATTTTGTGACTCTTTTCTTTTTATTCATGACAGTATATTTAGGGAGTCGGTAATATTTTTGAGTGAGATTGCCCCAAGGATATCCCAGTTTTTTCACGTCGGTGATACCTGCGGTGATGTTCAAGCCTTTTTTCTTTTTTCTTGGCGTGGTCGAGTAGGTTCTTTTGCCCACAGAAGAAATTTTCTTCGCCTGATTATTTTTTATAAATGCCTCATCGTTGTTGAATGCTTTGTTTATCCAGTTTCTATAATTGAGATGTGTCGCACTATAACTGTCGTTATAAACGGCAATATTTCTGATGAATTTAAGCATCTTGGTGTCGATTTTAACTTTACCTTTGGGCATGCTGGGTCTGAACGTGGAATCTCTTCTCATTTTACGAAAAGAATCTCCCCAAGAGACTTTTCGTGTTATGTCTAAAATCAAGTCTGCCTCAAGTTCGTCGAACACAGCCATTCCGAGA
>CALFTM010000034.1 GCA_937916355.1 uncultured Bacteroidales bacterium | reverse complement strand
AAAACCTCGGGAAGTTAGACGACAAGCCCGCCGCATTGACCGAAGCCATCTTCAAACGCTTTTTCGAGGTGGCGGAAATCGCCGCCTTTTCAAAAACAGAACGCTACGACTATGAGGAGAACTTGAAAAATTGCAATGACTGGTTCAGTGTCATGAATACCGCCAAAAAAGATGGATTGGAAGAGGGGGAAGCGATAGGAATAGAAAAAGGACGAGCAGAGGGCGTGGCTATAGGATTGCAAAAAGGAAGGGCAGAGGGCGAAACCATAGGAATCCTAAAAACGGCCAAGAGAATGAAGGAAGAGGGTTTGGATATAAATGTGATTTCAAAATTGACAAATTTGTCTGTTGACGAAATAGAGGAACTGTGAGATGTTCTTTTTCTATATTTTTTTGCTCATTTTAAACCGCAATCTTATTGCAATATTGAGACAGACGAATTATCTAACACGACAAAGTACTGAGTAACTTTTTGTTGCTCAGTACTTTTTTAGGGAAACCCCTTAAATCATCGTTTTAAATTTAAAAGTACAATTCGTCGGTTGATAAACCTTTCGCACTTTTTGGTTTATTTCGGCAACTTGTTGCTTGTCAGTCTGTCTCAGTACCCGCACCGTATACTTCTTTCTCCCTGTAATTTACTCGAAATAAATTCAAAAATTCAGCGAAACGAATTTTCACAGAATCCACCTTTAATCATTTCTCAAATTTGCGCAAACGGAATTACTTCACAAGGGAAACCTACATATATTTTTCAGGAGAAGAAATCTTGGGGAGATGAAGAACCACAAAAAAAGAATGCAACTAAAAATAAATTTGCAGTTTACATTCCTACATCGTATTTTTGTTAAAACAACAAATGAGAGCGCAAATAAAATTGCGGATTTAGTTTTATCATTCTTAAATTTAATAACATGAGTTTTTTAAAAGATGTTTTTTCAACAATTGCTTCGGTTGCTAAAAGCGACGCAGCAAAGGAGATTATAGAGTCTCTGAACAATGGCGCAGCAAAGGATGTCATCAACGCTATTAACAATGGTGGCAATTTTGACATTGCCGCAGGATTGAAAGAGGCTCTGAAAGTTGGTATCGAAACTGCAGCTGCCAACCTCGGAAAGAAGGATGGTTTTCTTGCTGATGCTGCAGTCCGCATCGGATTGCCTGAGGAGGCTCTAACGGTTTTCAATGCGGTGCAGTCTTTGTCTCAAAACGAAACCTTCAGTTCTCTGCTTAGTTCTTCAAATGTGAGTATCCCAACATCCGATACAGTCGTCACTCTGCTCAACCGTGCGGCAGAGGATGCTGCACCTAAGTCGGTCGACATATTCGCCAACGCTATAACGAGCATGTCTATCGGAGATGCCAAAAACATCTTGTTCGGTGCGGATAATGCTGCAACTACCTACTTGAAGGATAACACTTTCACGCAGCTCCAAAATGCCTTCATCCCGACCATCACGACCTCTCTGAATGAAGTCAAAATCGCTAATGTGACCCCAACAGACGCATGGAACACATTCGCCACCTACAACAACAAATTGGTGGAGATGATGGATAGCTCAATCGTAAAAATCGGGTTGGAAGTGGCACGCAAATCTGGTATTCTAAACGATGAGTACTTCGAGAAGATTTTAAGCATTCAACCGGTGAACGCAGATCTTTCGGACTACATCACCGACAAGGCTCTTACCGGACTATTCCACAAGGTTTCTGAAAAAGAGTACGACATCCGTCACAACGCAAGTGCTCGTGTCAGTGATGTTCTGCAAGGTGTATTTGGTCAATTGGACAACAGGTAGGAGGGAATCTTTTCTGTAGCTTACAAAACGGGGAGTGTTGATGGATTTTCAACACTCCTCTATTGTTCTCACATTATGCTTCTCGTCGTCCACCACTTTTTGCAACGCACTATTTTCCCCGACAATCCAAACGACATCATTATCAGTAAAAACAATATCTGGATCAGGATTTACGATGGTCTCGCCGTCTCGATCAATTCTGATGATCATACAACCTTGTGATTCTCTCACGCCAGATTTCCTAAGAGTCTTTCCATAGAATGGGGAATCTTTTGTGATTTCAAACTGTTTTACACTGACATTCTCGTTATAGGTACAATCTTCCAAAACATCTTGGATGGCATTTTGGAAAACCTCCAACTGCTCATCTGTACCCAACGCCAGCACCTTATCCATTGGATAGAGTATCTCCGCCCCTCCGGGTATGTTAATGCGATACCCCCCTCTTAGAATGGAGACGATATGAACGCCATACTTTTTCCTGTAGTTCAATTCACATAGTGACTTTCCTGCACACGAGGCATTGGAGGAGAGCGTAAAATCGACGAGATGCACATCAGATGAAAGACTGGAAGCGAAAACGGCTCTCCCTTTAGAATCCCCCACCTTTTTTTTGCTCAGCTCATAATCTCTTGAATTAAGATTATATTGGAATTTCCGCTCCAAATTGATCGAAAAAAGTTTAAGACGTTTGGATGCCACCATCAGGAAGACCAACAGACAGGCGAACATGATGGCTAAACCAACATGCACATTGAATATCTGCACCAAGACAAATGCCACAATGGCGAACACCCCTAAAAAACGGACAACCACCAATGCTATCAAAGGGATTCTGTTTAAATGGCTCTTTGCCCATAAATATTTATACTCCTGCGAATGATTCTTCTTCCAAACAATCGCTCTCAAAAATGGAGATATTAAAATAATCGTCACAGCGGCAACCGCCAACTTGCCCCACACATTGGGCAGATAGGTTAAAACCAATGGTTTTAGGTAGTTCAATGATAAGAACAAGACGGCAATGGACAAGATGGAATATACCGCGACAATCTTTGCAATCTGCAACAAAAGGGTGTTCCAAACATTCTCCGCCTTATCTGCTTTCCACTTTCCTCGATTCTCAAGTTGTGCTTTCCAACTCTCTGGCAACTTCCTATTAAGGAATTCGTAAACCGGATCGGACAACTTCATCACGTATGGGGTTACAAAGATCGTTATCACGGATACTGCCACAATCACAGGGTAAATAAATTCATCAATGATTCCTAAATTGGCTCCAAGCATCGCAATGATAAAGGCGAACTCACCTATTTGAGTGAGACAGAAACTGGACTGAATCGTGGTCTTCAAATTTTGTCCGGACAACAACAAACCGATAATCGCCAAACTGACTTGACCGACGACAACAGTCACAACCAATATCAAAATAGGAAGAGCATATTCTAAAATCACATCGAAATCAACCATCATTCCGACTGAGACAAAAAAGATCGCCCCAAAAATATCCTTCATCGGCAACACCAACTTCTCAATCCTCTCTGCCTCTAACGTTTCAGCAAAAATAGAACCCATGACAAACGCGCCCAAAGCGGAAGAGAACCCAACCTTCATCGCAAACAAGACCATTCCAAAGCATAACCCCAAAGCGAAAACGAGCAGTGTCTCATCGTTAAAAAACCTCTTGGCTTTCCTTAGTATGATAGGAATGAAATAGATTCCAGAAATCATCCAAACAACTAAGAAGAAAACCAATTTAAACACCCCAAACAAGAGTTCTTTGCCTTCAAATGATTTTCCAACAAAGATTGTGGATATAAGAACCATTAGGAGAATGGCTATCAGATCTTCTACAATAAGGATTCCGAAAACAATCTTCGTAAATTTCTGGCTCTTCAAACCCATATCGTCAAATGCTTTGATGATGATGGCAGTGGACGACATGGAGATCATTCCTCCAAGCAAAAAAGAATTGGTCATGCCCCACCCCATCGCCATACCCACGAAGAAGCCAAGCACAATCATAAAAGTAACAATCACAACAGCCGAGATGATGGCTGTCCGACCTACTTTAAATAACTTTTTAAAACTAAAATCTAAGCCTAAACTAAACAACAAGAAGACCACCCCGATGTCCGCCCAAGTACCAATGTCGGAAACCCCACTCACCGTGGGTGTCAACGTGATCTGCGAACTTACTAAACACCCAGCGACAATATAACCTAACACAACAGGCTGCTTCAGCCACTTGAAAATTATAGTGGTCAACCCAGCACTGATTAGAATGAGTGCCAAATCATTTATCAACGGGGGAATAGTCATTATCGTGGTTCTATTTGATAAGGGAGGATTGCTTGGATTCTATCAACACGACGAACTTTATTCAGGAATTCCGTCTTTTTTTCTAAATGATATTGAAGCGGGAATTTCTCCTCCTTGATTTTTTCGTAAGACGCATCTGTAATCTCCATCCATTGTTCCCAAACATTCTTCGGACGAGGATAATAATCGACCCCATAATTGTCTTCCACCTTGGTCAATTTAGCCGCATATTCTATGGCATCTTGCAAAGTACCGATCTCGTCTACCAATCCTATAGACAAAGCATCAGCCCCACACCAAACTCGTCCTTCCGCCACCTCTTCAATGGCCTCTCTGCTCATTTTTCTTCCGTCCATACAACGTTTTAAGAAAGTCTCATAAACCTCATTAACATGAGTCTGCAGAACCTGCTTCTCTTCTGGAGACAACGGACGAAGAAGGGTCAGCGTATTGTCCTTGTCATTGGTGCTTACCACCTCATAGGAGACTCCCAGTTTGTCCGTCAACTCTTTCACATTCGGAATGACACTGAAGACACCGATAGAACCGGTTATGGTCTTCTCATCCGCAAAAATGCGGTTGGCTCCTGCTGACATATAATACCCTCCCGAAGCGGCATAATCTCCCATACTGACGATAACAGGCATTTTCTCTTTCAATCGCTCCACGGCACGCCACATCTGCTCTGCTCCATAAGCACTACCGCCCGGACTGTTTACGCGAAGGACCACCGCAAAAATATTGTTATCTTTTCTAAACTCATTCAATTGCTTAACAATTTTTGAGGAGGTAATACCACTCACACCTCCATTGTCGATCTCTCCATCTGCATAGAGGACTGCGATTTTAGGTTTGACCGCACTTTGAAGAACCTCCTCTACATCAGTCGACATATTTGCAACATAGTCTTTTACCGGAATGAGCTTACTTTGCAACAAAGACTCCTCTACTCCCAACCTATTGGATAGGATTGAGACAATCTCATCCGCATAACACAGTTTGTCCACCAATCCAGCCTCCAACACTTTTTGAGCAGACTGAAAAGCAAGCATTTGGGTAGAAAGAGAATCAATCTCCTCTTCCGAAAGATTTTTTGATTTCGAAATCTCCGACTTCATCGAGTTCCATAGCGTGTTAACCATGTGCGATACCTGCTCACGGTTCTCCGCACTCATAGAATCATTCGTATATTGTTCGGTAAATGACTTATAAGTTCCAACTTTAATAACCTGCATTTCAACTCCCAATGTATCAAACAAGTTCTTGTAAAACATAGAAGAAGAAGAAACCCCTTTCAAATCCAACATACCGAAAGGGTTCAAACAGACCTCGTCTGCAACAGACGCAAGATAATATGCTCCCTGTGTATAGTCGCCTGAATAGGAAACGACAAACTTTCCAGTAGACCTGAAATCAACTAACTCTTTACGAATCTCCTCTAACGTCGCATAGCTCGCATCACAAACACCTGTTTTCAAATATATACCCTTAATACGCTCATCCTTTGCGGCATTACGAATAGCAGACACAATCTCCTGTAAAGAGATCGACAACTGACGTTCTCCGAAAATAACACCAGACATCTCCTCCTTAGGTTGTTCAGACATCATCCCTTCCAATGTAATCTGCAACAACGAATTGTCATCCACTACGACCTCTTTCTTCCCCATAGAAAATTCTGTCGCCGCATCAGCAAACACTCCAACCAAGGCGAACATTCCAGCGAAGAAAAGGAAAAACATCAAACAACCAGAAGTAATAATCGCCAACAAGGAGGCAAAATAGCTTTTAAAAAAACTCATAACAACTCAAAAATTAGAATAAACACTTTCCTGTCAAAATTTGTAAGAATCGAAAACTGACAAGAGCAGATAGAGTAGAATTACGAAAGGTAAAGCAACAAACTGCAATACTATCAAAAGAATCAAAGAGAGACCCAAAAAGATGAATCTCACCTTATTATCTTCCCAACGGAATGATTTAAATTTCAAAGAGAACATTGGTATTTCAGAAACCAATAAATAAGAGAAAAAAAGCACCAACAGCAGAATCGCTGCCGGCTGAAACAAAACCGGATATATCAATCCACGATGTGGCTCAAGGTAAGATGCAACGGGAGTCAATGGATCGACAATTGCGAACAGCCCCATAAAGAAAAGCGCATTGGCAGGGGTGGCAAGACCAATAAAAGATGAGGTCTGACGATCGTCGACATTGAATTTTGCCAATCGAAGTGCTGAAAAAACTGCAATCAAAAATGCCCCAAAAGGAAGAAATTTCCCCACACCATCCAACCATGAAAGTTGAGTAAAAACCACCACACTCGGAGCAACACCGAAGCTCACCATATCTGCTAACGAATCCAACTCTTTCCCGATTGGAGAGGAGGCACGCAATAAACGAGCTGCAAAACCATCAAAAAAATCAAAAACTGCAGCTAAAATGACAAACAACAACGCATAGAAAAACAGGCCTCTAAAAGCCATCACAACTGCGATACAGCCTGACAAAAGGTTCAAACATGTGATCGCATTCGGAACATGATTTTTAATTGACATATATTATTGCTTTAATTTTGCGATAACTGTCTGGTTGCCCACCACACTTTGCTTCATTTCCACCAATATCTCCGAATCTAATGGTAGATACAGGTCAACTCTTGAACCAAACTTGATAAAGCCCAAATGGTTGTTCACCTCACAAGAATCATTCAAGTTCGCATAAGTGACAATTCTGCGAGCTAAAGCACCAGCCACCTGCCTCACCAAAATCTGAGTTTTACTCGGAGTCTCAATCACCACTGTTGAACGTTCATTCTCTGTACTCGATTTCGGCAAATTCGCCCTCATGAAGTTTCCGTCATTATGGGTATAATAAACAATTTTACCATTCGTCGGAATCCAGTTGGCATGAACATTAAACACACTCATAAAGATGGAAACCTGTATGCGTTTTTCTTTCAAATACTCATCCTCCTCAGTAGGTTCGATAACCACAATAGTACCATCTGCAGGAGAAACTATCATGCCATCCTCAAAACCTTCAAACACTCTCTCAGGATCTCTGAAAAAATTCATAAAAAAGAGGAATACCAACAATGACATCACCATGACAAAAGCCATGCCATTCCCTTCTGAATCCTTAAACATATACCACGACAGCATGTTCAAAAGAACCAATACTGCAAAAACTTTTATCAAAAACGACTTTCCTTCTTTATGTATTTTCATCACTATCTAAATTTATCGAACAAAAATAGCATTTTAATTTTTACTATACTATATTTTGGCACAGAATTATCATTTCACATTATATAATTCTGTATTATTTTTAAAATACGCACATCAAAAGGGAGGTTAAAAGCAGTACCGGAGAGGCAATCAACGCACTATCAAAACGGTCTAACAATCCTCCATGACCAGGCATAAATGAGCCAGAATCTTTCACTCCCAAGTTTCGTTTTATCATTGACTCCACCAAATCACCCAAAACTCCCGCTATAAAAACAAAGAAGGAAATCGACATCCATGACAACAAAGTGTATGGGGGGAAAAAGTCTGTCGAAGAGAATATGTAACCACACAACAACGAAAATAACAATCCTCCTGCAAAGCCTTCCCATGTCTTCTTTGGGGAGATACGCTCAAACATCTTATGTCTCCCAAACAACATACCAACAAGGTAGGCTCCCGTATCACTCGCCCAAATGATAATAAAAAATGACAACACCAACTGAGGACCGATTTCACCTACTAACTCGACATAGGTCAGCAACGAAAAGGGAACGGCAACATACAGCAACCCCATCAGAGAGAGTGCCATATTCATTACAGGATTTTTCTTGTTTCGGAACAACTCCACAATCATCAAAAGGGAAGTCGCCACAAATCCGGAAGCCAACCAAAAACCATCATAAGCACCATCCTTACAGAAAAGCACGACTGAGGCATAGATGACACACCCTGCTAATATGGAGAGTGGAGCACACACTTCCACACCATCCATCTTTTGATTCACAAGAGAATAAAACTCTCTCAATCCTAAAATGTTCAAAAGCAAAAACACTATCGAATAATATTCCCCTCCAAACAATATAGAAGAAACCATTACAGCAAGGAACAACGCCCCTGACAATGCTCTTACAACTAAATTCTTTATCTTGTCTAACATATATTTATATTTTTTAATAGACTTTTGTATATTATGGTGTTTCTGACGATTCCCCGTCCGCCTCAGAAGTCTCCTCTTCGCTCTCGACTACCTCCTCTTCATCTCTCGACTTTCTCTTTTTTTTCTTTTCTTTTCGGGGTTTCTCTTCTGTTTCCGCCACCTCCTCATTAGAGGCATTCTCTTCAGAACCCACCTCATCTTCTTTTACAGATACCGGTTCTTCTTTCGGTTCTTCCTCTTTTTCAGCGTTAGGAAGAGGTTCGGAAGAAATATTCGGCATCGTCAACGGAAGATTTGGAAAATCAAGGCTATCATCCTCTTTTTCTTCCGATCGCTTCTCTTCAGAAGGTTTCTCCTCTTTTTTCTTCCGCTCTTTCTTCTTTTGTTCAGGAGAGTCCTCTTTCTCTACACTGGCAGCCTCTTCTCGCTCTTTCATACGAAGAAGAGCAGCTTGTTTACGTTTCTGACGCTCCGCACTCTGTTCGGATTTCTGTTTTTCTGCCATCAAAATCATCTCCTCAAAGTTATCCACAGAGATCGGCACGGAAGTTATGTCTCCACGCAGTTCCATTCTATCTGCCACTTTTGTTTCAGTAGAATCAGAACTCCACAACAGACTATCCAATATGCTATGCACCTGCTTTCTCTCCTCCACAGTGAGAGCGAGACTATCATTCAAGATGCTTAGACTATCCTGAATCTGGTAGATACTATCCTGAGCAGTCTTCATCGTAATTACCGTATTCAGAGAGTCCATTAGAATCTGCTCCTTAAGTTCCGTAGAATCAGGCGCAATCACCAACGAATCAAATACCGAAGCATCCAATTCCTCAATGACACGTCGCTTGTTAGAAGTGTAAAACTTAATATCTCCCAAGCTACCACCACCTTTAGAGTCGATTTTAGATGGTTTGATACGGGCAATGACCGAACGCTGTCGACGATCCTTATATTTCACTTTAATCTCTCCAGTCGCCAAATACTCCAAATTCAATTCCGTTATGACAGAATCCAAAAACTCCGGCACCGGATAATATGGCATCATCATAGC
Source organism: uncultured Bacteroidales bacterium (assembly GCA_937916355.1). Lineage (GTDB taxonomy): Bacteria > Bacteroidota > Bacteroidia > Bacteroidales > Paludibacteraceae > UBA1181. The sequence goes on along the minus strand of CALFTM010000034.1, from coordinate 9,547 downwards.
AACGGAATCCACAATTTTATTGAAGTCTGTATGACGATACTTTGTATTACCAACCAATTTGATTACCTTCTGAGCAACCCAACGACTTGTATCCACCATATCGTAGAACTTCTTCTTATGGAAGAAACGATGGTCGAAATAATGGATGAAGAAATCCAAATCATACCGGAATTCAAACTTCTCCCTCACATATATCACATCGTTAAGGTAACGACAATTAGGTATTTTTATTCTCTCGAGGATATACTCCTTTTTACCTTTTTTCTTTTTATTAGAACGTTCAAGAGACTCGACCTCGCGAACGTTAGACAACTCCATCTCCAATTCTGCAATCTGTTGCTGCAACAGCACCGAATCAATTTCAGAAGTAAATGGTAAAACACTGTCTGCCTGCAGAGAATCCTCCCCAGCAGAGAAATCATCTGACAAAGTATCACTATCGAAGAAGCCCTCATCATCCATGAGGTCTTCATCATCTGGGATGTCGCTAAAATCCAATTCAGAACTTTTCGGTTTCAACCGAGCCAACACATCCGCCGGCAAATCAGAGTTGTCTCGCTCATTAGTTGCAATGTCAAAATCTCCGCTCGCCAACAGGATGGAATCCTTCTTCTCATTCGACAAGGCAAGTTCTCGTTCCTTTTGACGCTTCTCCATCTCTTTTCGCTGACGATCCGAAAGATGCATCTGACTATCTGCGGCATCCTCTTGAGCATACCTTTCCTTCTCTTTTTCATCCATCTTAGCATACTTGATGGAATCCTTTCTCATCTGTTTCTCCAACTTCTCACGCTCCTTTTCTGCTTTTCTTTCGATGCGATCTGAAGCCTTCAGTTGTTTTGCCTTCTCTCCAACTATCTTCTTAGCAAGTTTCATCGTCTCCGCTTCCACCTTCTCACGCTCCTTACGAACCCGCTCTTTTTCCTTTTCATCAGCATCTTTCTGCGCATCCAATTCAGCCTGAACACGCTCCAACTCCTTCTGTCGCTCTTGATAAGCCTTTAGGCGCAACTCAGACTCCTTTTCCTTTTCTTTACGAGCCTTCTGTTTCTCCATGTTCTCCAGTCGTTTCGCCTGTTTTTGCTCCATCAACTGCTTCTTCTTTTCACGCAACTCCATCGCACGAGCACGCTCTGCCGCTTTTTGCTCTGCAGCACGTTCTCTCTGTTTTTGGCGCAAATCAATCTGTTTCTGCTTTTCAATCAGACGTTTTGCCTTCATACGATTAGCGATGTCCTGCTCCTTATTTTTCCGGAGTTGTTCACGCTCCATTTCCCTCTTCTTCAACTCCTGCATGAGAGCCTTACGTTGCTCCGCCTGCACCTTTTCTTGCTGACGACGCTGTTCTGCCGCTGCTTTTTGCGCTGCCAGACGCTCCTTTTTCTTCTGTTTTTCAAGTGCAAGTTTCTCTTTTGCTGCAGCTTTACGCTCAGCCTCCTTTTTCATACGCTCCTCTTGCATCGCCTTACGTTCAGCCACGCGCGCTTGCTGTTCTGAGAGACGTTCTTCCATCGCCTTTCTACGTTGCTCGACCAATTCCTGACGTTTTTTGGCGGCCTCCGCACGTTGTAACTCCATCTGCTTCTGACGAGCCTCCAACTCCTCTCGCTGCTTTCTTCGATTCTCTTCAGCTTGCTGACGACGAAGTTCGAGTTCTTTTTGCTTCGCCTGAATCTCAAGTTGGTATGCCTCTTTACGCTTTGCTTCCTCCAATTGCTGTTGCTTTCTCAGCTCTTCCTGTTCTTGCAGCTTCTGCTTCCACAACTCTTTCTCTTGCTCACGCTGTTCCGCCTCACGTTTTTCCATGGCAGAACGAGCTTGGCGTTGCTTTTCGATAATCGCCTCATACTCTTTTTGTCGACGCAGAGCCTCGCTCTTCTCCCTTTGGCGATTCGCTTCAATTTCAGCTTTTTTCTTATTCCATAACTCAGTATAATTGTTTTTCATTTCCGCCTCATGTCGCATACGCATCTCACGAGCCTGACGCTCCAACTCCACCGCACGGAGATAGTCTTCCATGATACGCTCTTTTTCGGCTTCATTTTCTGCCGCACGAGCAGCGTCCATTTCACTCTTTTTCTGCTCCCATGCCTTACGTTGTTGTTCCTTCTGCTCCTGCTCTCGCTGACGTTGAATCTCTCTTTGTAATTTTAACTTTTCATTTGCCTCAACGTATTGTTTCATTCTCGCAGCAGCCTGGGCATCCTGCTGTTTGCGAATCTCATCCAGCTCCTTCTGTTTAGCTGCCCACCTCTCCTTATTCTCTTTTTTCAGTTCCGCCTCACGACGCATACGCATCTCACGAGCCTGACGCTCCTGTTCCAAAAGTTGCTCATACTCACGCAATTTCACGTCCTGTTTCGCCTGTTTGGATTGTTCTTTATTGGCAACCGCCTGTTTTTTTATTTCGTCCGTCTTTGCTTGGTTCGATTTTTTCTCTTCTTGCCGCGCCTCCTTCTTTGCTGCAGCACCCTCTTTTTGATTTTTCTGACGCTCTTTGAGCTCCGCTTTCTTCTCCTCCGAAGTCGCACGATTATGTTCGTTATCTGCCTGTCGCCTTCCCTTCAATTGTTCAGCCTTTACCCTCTGCTCCTCTCTGAAACGGTCAATATCCGTCTGTGCGACAAGAATATTTGCCGTAAGAAGGGACAACAAAAAGTATATGAACAGAATTCGTTTCAAAATTTATATTTTATTCTACGTCTTTGGTCTTTAATTATTTAGCCTCAACTTACCGCTGATTTTTCCGTCAGGTTAAATCTGCGCAAAGTTTCGGAGGTACAAAGATACTAAAAAAGAAAAAAACACGATAATTTAAGCACATTTATTTCACTTTCACAAGCAAAAAGGGGAAAATATAAATGAACTGCGCTGAAAACTTTTCCCGTTTCAATTCCGGGTGAAAAATTTATGATGATGGAATCGGCTTACTGCTCCGCACACCAATTTTCGCACTTTCCCATCTACGGAACTAAAGCCAGTTCCTAAAATCAGTTCGAGATGACTTTGAAAAGTGTTTTGCTTAGGTTGATTATATTAGAATAATCCACTTTCTACCCTTTAAATCTTAAAAGTACGATATTTTTTCATCAAAGAAACATACTCTTTTTCTCTTCCATTCGTATAAAAATCCAGCAACTCATGAAATCGTTTGCCATGATTTTTTTCTATCGTATGACATAGTTCATGAATCATCACAAATTCTATCAACTCTTTAGGCAACAACAACAAAGAGGAGGAGAGATGGATTTCATCTGAAGAAGAGCAACTCCCCCAACGACTACTCATTTTCAAAACCTTGCATCCAGAAAATGAAAATCCCAAACGCACTGCGATCTGTCTTAACCAATCCGGCAAAAGCCTACGAGCCTCCACCAGAAGTGCGTTTGCGACGATTCCCTTGATCATCTTCTGTCCTGTCATCGAGAATAGATCATATCCATGAGGATAAAAAACAGTGAGAACATCTCTCTTTTCATTAAACTGTCCGAACACCCTCTGTAGAGAGGTTTCATTATATTCCACAGAAAAAGAATAGGTGATGAATTTATTCCCCGGACCCCAAACCACAGAAGAGTCTTTCTTCTCACACCTCTTTTCAAGAGTTTCCCGAACCCACTCTCTGTTATCTTCAAAAAATTTCAAAGCAACACTATGTGCTATATTGGGAGGCACACAAACATACACCCTCCCTTCGGATACTTTCAAAGAGACGCGTTTTAATCTGTTATTACTTCTAATTACAACCTCTCCGAACTCAATATCATCAAATGTACAATCCACTGTTTTAAGTATTTAGAAAAACAAAGATGAGAAAATCTAAAATTTCTACAAAATTTTTTCAAATTTATTTTGCCAATTAAACAAAAAGGCATACCTTTGCATCGCAAACGAAAAACAAGGCATACGCTTAAAATTCGGATGGTGCCATAGCTCAGTTGGTAGAGCAAAGGACTGAAAATCCTTGTGTCCCCGGTTCGATTCCTGGTGGCACCACAACAAAAGAGAGTTACGAAAGTGACTCTTTTTTTGTTATTCTCCTCATTTCCAATGCCTTATCCGATATATAGAATGAGGAGGGCGGTTATGAAACAGGGGAAGGCGATATATATATATCCATTTCCCAATGAAAAAAATTAGGGCGAATGCAATTCGATCCTACTGTGATTAAAACAGGGCGAATGCGATTCGCCCCGACGATGATTAAATCTACAAATAGACAATGAAGAAATATAAATATAATCCGGATATTCATCACAGGCGAAGCATACGTTTGAAAGGTTATGACTATTCACAGGCGGGTTTGTATTTCATAACCCTATGCGTTGTTGACAGAACATGTATGTTTGGCAACGTTGTTGAAGGTAAAATGCAATTGAACGACATAGGACAATTGGTTGAACAAGAATGGTTGAACACCATCAATATCCGCCACGATGATGTACGTTTGCATAATTATATTGTTATGCCCAATCATTTTCATGCAATCATAGAAATCCGTAGGGGCGAATCGCATTCGCCCCAATCACATTCATCCCAATCGCATTCGCCTCAATCGCATTCATTCCAACCCCATTCACCCCAATCGCATTCATTCCAACCCCATTCGCCCCAATCGCATTCATCCCATCCCCATCCATTCCACCCCCATTCATCCCAAACAACAAACGGAGGCAATATAAATGAAAACAATTTACCCCAAAGAATGAAATCACCATCCAAAACGATTGGAGCCATAGTTAGAGGATTTAAAGGTGCGGTTTCACGACAATTGGGATATTCCGTTTGGCAACGCAATTATTATGAACATATAATACGAACAGACGCATCATACAAAAACATATCAGATTATATAGAAAACAATCCAACAAAATGGCAATCCGATAAATTATATTCCCCGTAGGGGCGAATCGCATTCGCCCCCATCGCATTCGCCACAATAACATTCGCCACAATCACATTAATCGCAATCAAATTCAACCCAATGACAATCCGATGAATTATGTCCCCGTAGGGGCGAATCGCATTCGCCCCCATCGCATTCGCCCCAATAACCGATTCGCACCAACCCAAATTCGCACCAAATGAATTCGCCCAAATCAAATTCAACACAAAAATATTTCCCCAATAAAAACAGGGCGAATGCAATTCGCCCCAACGGGTTCATTCCAAATTAAATAACAATATTTCAGATTATAAAACAGGGCGAATGCAATTCGCCCCAACGGGGTCATTCCAAATTAAATAACAATATTTCAGATTATAAAACAGGGCGAATGCAATTCGCCCCAACGGGGTCATTCCAATTAAATAACAATATTTCAGATAATAAAACAGGGCGAATGCAATTCGCCCCAACCAAATTCACCAAAAATTCAACATTGCGCTGTTACGTTAACAGATTCAATTTTTCGGTTATGTATGGAAAGGCGAAATGTCCAAGGACGTTAGTGCAATGGCTAATGCTAATAGTGGTACCATAATATATGGTGTTAAGGAGTCTCCACACATAAAAAGTACAATGTCGTCACAATTTTCAAAATAAGGGGAAGAAATTCCCTTTTTCAAGAAAATCACACTATCTTTGTCCAAAGGTGATTTAGCGGTAGAGATAATGAGGTTCTGACTGCTCGCTAATACGCATAATTTTAAATTTATAGAACCTCACTAAATTTTTTTTTATGAAGAAAATAAGTCTTTTTATTTTGGCAGTAGCACTTTCCGCTTTTGCTCATGCGGCAAACATCGTCCTAAAACCTCAAGGGTGGAAAGTAGGAGATTCTCGTAGTTACAAATGTGTGACTGTGGATAAGCAAGGTAATATTGTTAACCACGATATTTCCATGAAAGTTAATTCCATGAATAAAGACAAGTATTTTATTGATTTTAAAAATATTATAGACACAACAAGCAATCAATACTTAGGAGTTAAAAAATTGTTTGGAGAGCAACTTGCAAGAGATATGAACGAATTTGTTTATAAGGTTTCATTCTCTAAACAAGGTGAGTTTGGTAACTTTGAGAATTACAAAGATTTGCGAGGTTTGTTTGGTGGTGGTATGGTTGAATCTATAATTACAACTATTATAGGAACAAGCCAACAAGATGCGGAAAATATGTATTTGCCCGAGATTCAGAATATTTTCTGGTATATGAACAAAAAGTTTGATAAGAATAGTGACAACATAGTAAAAAGAAATTTTACTGAAAAAATTTCCATCTACAAAGATGTTGAGGCTAACGTAAAAGTGGAGTCGTCAAGAGGAAAACTGATTTTCACACTGACAGCAAATTTGTCGGAAGAAGAATTCTTTTTAGAAACAGAAAAATCATATAGAGAGATGATGAATAATATGGCTAAATCTATGGGGGTTCAACCATCCATGTTTGAAGATAAAGTCAAAGAGCAGATGGATGAACTGAAAAAATCAAGACTTTCGGCGGTAATTAAAGAGAAGGCTGTTTTTGATGAGAAAACCGGGTGGCTTATCTCTTATGATAGAGTGATGGAGACAAATTCTGCTGCTACTGGAGAGACTTTCATTGAATCTCGTTGTACAATTTCTGAAAAATAGAATTGATACCAAAGTCCGCAACAATTAGCATTGCGGACTTTTTTTACGTTTTGTTGTCTCGTATGACATATTTGCATTATGAGAAAATGTTACTACCTTTGCAAAAAATTTAATCGTATGAACAAGGTATCGGAAAACCCTTTCAAAAACCGAACGGACAGCCAGACTATGCTGGTGATTGTCTCGTCGCTCTTCGTGACCATGTATCTGGTCTCTAATATCATGGCTGTCAAGGTCATAGGTTTCTTTAATCTTTTCTATTTTGATGCGGGGACGATAACGTTCCCTTTTGCCTATATGCTGGGTGATGTGCTCACCGAGATTTGGGGCTACAAAACGGCGAAGAAGGTGATATGGATGACTTTCGTCTGCAATATCATTCTTGTGGTCTGCACTATGATTGGGGTGTGGCTGCCGGCTCCGGATTATATGGAGGAAACCTCCGCAGCATATCAGCACATCTTCACCTACGTGCCGCGCATAGTGATTGGTTCGTTAGTGGGATTTGTCTGCGGAGAACTTTCTAACGCATGGCTGATGGAGAAAATTAAGCAGAAGACAGAAGGGAAACGTCTTTGGGTGCGCACAATCGGAAGCTCCGTTGTGGGTTACCTTTTAGATACAGTCCCGTTTGTGCTGATAGCTTTTGCAGGCGTTGTGCCAATGGCGGATCTGATTCTGATGATTATCACGCAGTATTTTGCAAAGTTGCTGATAGAGGCGTTTTTAGGAACTCCGATGGCGTATGCTGCAATTGGTTTTCTGTCTAAAAGAATGGAGCGAATTTAGTCATGGAACGTTACGCAGAGATTTCGACAAAAATGCCACGCGAGTTTGTGCTGCTGCAAGGTTTGGGCTGCAAGTGGGCAAGGTGCTCGTTCTGTGATTACCACACCGATGTGAGCGACAATCCTTTTGAGGTGAATCGTAAGGTTTTGAGTAGAGTGACCGGCAAGTATGGTGTGCTGGATGTGATAAATTCCGGCTCTGGATTTGAACTGGACGAGCAGACGTTGGAGCTAATCAAAAAAGTGGTGGATGAGAAAAAAATCCATACGATTTGGTTCGAAATGCACTATATGTATCGCAATCGGTTGGAGGAGTTTGCCAAACGTTTTGCACCGGCAAAGGTTAAGTTCCGTTGCGGTATTGAGTCGTTCGACGGTATTCGCAGGGTGCAGTGGAACAAGGGTGTGCCAGCTGATGTGACTGTTACCGATGTGGCGAAATATTTTAGCGGAGTCTGTCTGCTGGTCTGCACGCAAGGCGACACTAAGGAGCGCATCATTACTGACATCGAACTGGCTAAAAAGCATTTCGAATATATGAGCGTCAACCTTTTCTGCAACAACGGGACAGAAGTCCGTCGCGACGAGGAGTTGGCAGACTGGTTTGTGAAAGAGGTTTATCCCCTGATAAAAGATGACGACCGTATCGAGGTACTGATAGGGAACACCGATTTAGGGGTGGGGTGATTTATGTTGTATGGAGGTTGAAGGTTTTGACACTTTTTTTGCATGGTTAAAATCTTGTTTGTCATGGAAAAAAAGTTTGAAGATCATGTTTAGATGCTGGATATTTTCCAAATAGAAAAAATTAAAGGAAAAGACCTTTTTCTTGTTTTGTTCATATAGTGTAATAGTTTGGGAGGTGTGATTACAGAGATAGTAGTGATAACTATCATGTGAAATAGTCTCATGGATGTGTCTTAACAGAAAAGTCGTGTGTAAGTTTACCTCAATCCGCTCTTTTTCGATTGTCAGATAATCATCTTTTGTAACAAAGGGGATACGAAACAAATTCAACCCACATAAGAAAAAAAGGAATACAAACCCACCAAAAAAAACAATTTCACTCAAGCTTTCGTTTGTGGTCCCTAAGACTGTAAAAACCAACAACGCAACAAAAGGAATCATCAACCCGATAGAAAAAAGCAAAGCTAACGGATTTTCTGTTTTAGCTTTATTCACGTGAAAGGTGGTTTTCCCGTGCTTCTCAAATTCGTATGCGTATTTAAAAGGCAGATGCTTGACAACATGCTCATCCAGATGTTGTATATCGCCTCCCAAAAAGGGTTGAAATTTTATTTTTTCCAAAGGCATTTTTTTCAAATCGTATAATTCAAGAGAACACTTCCACCATTCAAATCCACCTTTAGGTTCTCTACAAAGCAAACAATCAAACACGTAGTAAGATAAATTTTCCCAACGATAGAAATACTTGTAATGTTTAGGAAAGAAACTACGACTGTGTATATCAAGGGTGAGGCCTTCTGCATCCACTTGAATATAGTCTTCTTTGCAATAATAAAACTGCAAGAGAAAGTAAACCGCAGTAAAAAAAGGTATGATGCTACAGAGACAAAAACAAAAGAAGATAACCTTACCATCATCAGATAATAGAGATAATAGGGAACCAAATACGCATACGAACAAAGCCACAAAAAAATTTGAAACAATTTCCCTTTTTGCTTTTCCTTTATCAGTTTTTACAATGAATTTTTCACTCATAAATAACGATTATTTTATGTTTAAAGATAGCTGTTTACACCCACTCCTCCAAATACCTCTCAATATTTCTTGTCTCGCCGCTGAAGTTCGCGCCAATCAGGGCAATCTTTTTACCGCTTGCGAGGAACGGTTGGACGTAGTTCTTCTCTTTGATTTGGGACATCGCCTCTTCGGCTGTGCCGTTGTATTTGAACTCGAAGATATAGACATAATCGGGTGTCTCGATGGTCATATCTACACGTCCGTTGGAGGTGTGATATTCCGCCTTTGTGTAGAGTCCGCAGAGGTTGCAAAGAATGAAAAGCACGTTCTGATAGTGGTTTTCAGTGTCCTTGATGAGGTCGTATGGAACGTTTGCGAAGAATGATTCGAGGCGGGTCATAAAGGCTGTGATGTCACCGGATTTTACCTCTTCTACAAAACAACTTATTTGAAAGCCAGTCTTGTTAACAGAAACTGAAG
>CALFTM010000033.1 GCA_937916355.1 uncultured Bacteroidales bacterium | reverse complement strand
ATAGTAGTTGAAGTGATACTGGTCGCAGACGATCTCCTCCTGTGCACTTGCAGTCCCAAAAAGGGATGCAAATCCAAGCATCAACGAAACAAATATTTCTCTCCCTTTTCTCATTTTTAATCAATTTTAACTTCTTAACAATCTTTTATGATTTCTACCTACAAAGATAACAAAAGAGGAAGAAAGGCAAAGCCCTCTTCCTCTTTTTTATTAATTATTTTTTAACGTCTAATCAGTGTGAAGTGACCTGAGTACTCTTTATCGATCTCTTCGATAGTGATCTGATACCAGTAGTCTGTAGATGGAAGCTTATTTCCTTGATAAGTACCATCCCATCCTTCTGCCTCTGCACCAAGGAATTGAACGAGGAGTTTTCCGAATCGGTCATAAATGCTGACTACAGAATTTGGATAAACCTCCGCAATTGCAGGGATAGACCAAGTGTCGTTCACTCCGTCACCGTTAGGTGTGAACACGATTGGGATTGAAATCTCTGGCGGATCAAGATTGAACACTGTAGATGTCATACAGCCCTTAGAGTCGCGCACATTAACAACGTGCTTAGCAAATGCCAAGTCGGTCTTGAGATCCATTCCATCAAAATCTTTTGAATCGATTTGATACATGAACGGACCTGTTCCGTATCCGGCCTCCAACACGATGAGACGGTCTCTCAAAGCAACCGAGTCGATCTTCTCAATTCGAGGATTACTGTTTACATTAACAACAAAGGTGTCTGATGCTGTACATAATCCACGACTCATATCAACTGTGTATTGTGTAGAAACTACCGGACGAACAATGATCTTGGAAGTGGTAAGATTTCCGATTGTATCAGGCAACCACTTATATTGTGAAGCCAAGTAAGACTCTGCGTCCAACATTGTCTCTTCTCCCTCACAGATCTCCAAGTCTCCGATGATATCACCAACAAGCGGTTCATCCACCAATACTGTCACCGTATATGGTTTAGAATTATCACAAATCGAGTTGTAAGCTATAACATTATAGTTGTAGCGATACTGGTGATTTGAAGATCCTTCTGCCTTAAAGACTGGTTTTACACGAACAGTCTCAGAGTTCTTTCCTTCAATGATAGTAGGATCATCGGTCCATGAAACAGAAGTTCCAACTGGTTGCACATTTGTAACCGTAAGAAGCGTTTCTGTGCCGGAACAGATGTTCGGAATTTCCGGAACAGTGAGTGAAATTGCCGGAATCACAACAATCTTTTCTTCTGCATCCTCATTTTGTCCATTGTACTTGAAGCTGATTTCATATTTCGCATCAAGTCTCGGACTTACCTTCAACTGCAATTTATCACCTACTTTAACAATCTTGTTATTGATGTTAAGAGGATTTTCATCACCTACAACTTCAAAGATGTTCAATTGAGGGTTTCCATTCGGACGACGGAATGTACCTGTTCCAGTTGTATCAATTACCAAAATTTCGTCAGTACCCAAACACATCGTATCCTTCAATGTGGTCTTCAACTGCAACAACGCATCCACATAAACGACAGCAGAGAGTGTGTCATTACAGTAGTCTGGGTCTGAAAGGACGATTTGATATCTATGATCTTTTACTACATCCTCCAAGACATAAGGGTTGCCATCAAAAACCGGATCTACTATTCCTTCCTCATACCACTTTTGACTGGTAATCGCATAAGTAGTAGGATATTCATAAGTGATCGGCAAAGTCTGTGTCTGATGACGATCAACAATGTATGGTTCTTGCTGGCTCATCTTCGCTTTGATATAAGGTTTGACTTTCAAGAAATTAACATCTGCAGAAACCTTACATCCACGATTGATGACTTCGTATGAATACTGACCGGAATCACTCTTCTTTGTCTCCTCAATTATAAGTGTTTTAGCAGTCTCGCCACCCAACAAACTACCGTCTCTGTACCAATTGATACCCGGAGTCTCGCCCGGTTTTAAATTTTCATCAAGTTTAAGTCCGGTCTCAAATCTCTCTCCTTCACACATCTCAATTGAATCTGTAGAAATTGCGGTTGCCGCAATCGGTATCACGTGAATCTCTACAGAAGAAGAGGTTGGACACACGTTTGTATATTTAACGGTATAAGTATCCTCAGTAAATGTAGCATACGAATCGGTTGTATATGAACTTCCAGTACCAACTTGCTTACCATTTCTGTACCAGAAGAAATCCTGATCTCCCTCATATTGTACAGTAATTTTCACTGGTTTACCACAAGAGTAGACAATTGTCTTCGGATCATCATTCGAGAACACCATTCCATTTTCCAAATCGACATTATCTTCTTCGGTCAACATCATTGAACCGATGACCTTTCCATCACCAATTGTTACCACATGGTCAATTTCAGATTTTATCTCACACACTCCTGCCTTTGCAGTCACATTGTACGAATAGCTTACACCTGTAACTTTTGAAAGATCCTTCGTAACAAAGGTGTCGTCACCAACCACTTCGGTTGCACCGGCTGTGGTATCAGCAGAACCGCCCCACGTATAGGTAACTGTTTTCGGATCTGTAGAAGTCGCTGAGGCAGTCAACGTCACTGAAGTTCCCGGACATGTCGAATGTTCTCCAGTGATAACCGGGATAGTAAGCGTATTAACTACCACATTTACTGGTTTTACTCTTCCTTGACATACTTTGTCAGTGTACTTCACATTGTCTTTGCTTGGAACTGGCAATTCAAATTTTGCATCGATATAATATGTGCCAGACTCCTCTACAACACTCTTTTTCATGTCAATCGGAGCAGCCTCTGTTCCATTATAATATGTATAGATAAAATCTGTAACATCGGTCAAAACAGCCTTGTTGCTTACACTTACCGTAGCAGACAAATCGACTTCCTTCTCACATACCGCAGTAGGATCAATAATCGTCACCTCTGGTTTTGGATATACCGTCACGGTTACTTCCTGAACAGAACTTATCGCTTCAGATTTCTTATCATACTGAGCTACGTAGTAAGGATAAACCGTCACCTTTCCATCTTTTACTGATGCATCCTCCGTATTCATCGGATATGCTAAAGCAGTTCCCGAACCTTTATAGTCTGGATTTGCCTTTTCCTCTTTACTGGTTGGTTTTTCCTTATACCAATAGAGTTCATAGTCTGTATTCGTTTTATTAGCTTGTGGATTGATGGTTGCTGCAAGATCTTCCATCACTTGACCCTCACAATAGTAGTAGTGATAAATTGAAGGAGGAAGCGCATCGCTGATTCTGACATCTATCGTGACTGGCTTACTCAAACATTCTAAGTCATCACTAACTTTCACCCTCTTGCTCACACAATAAGACAAGGTCTGATCGTCACCTTCGGGAACATCAGGATCCAACGAAGGAGTCGGAGTTTTATCCAATGGAGTTGTACAATCCGCCTTATACCACTGCAATGAACTTGCATCTACATTCGCACCGAATTGATCCTTAACCGCATTTTCATCTTGGGATAACAAATCTTTCTCAAATTCACCTCCTACCGCATCTGCTTTCAAGTAGAGGACCTCGCTCGTTACAACCTCTGGAACGTATGTTACGGAAACCTCCGTTTCAATTGAGTCTCCCTTACAAACCTCTCCCGTAGAAGCAATGGTATATTCTTGGTACAGGCGATACTTGTAAACAGTATCTTTCTTCACATCCAACGAAGGAGTAGGATTTGAAGTGAGCTTTGAATACGTACCCTTCACATCTTGCTTCCAAACTATCTCACTTGAATAGTATCCGGCAGCGTTGTCCTCCTCAGCAGTGGCCTTCAAAGGGCTTGCCATCTGATTGGAAGCACAATACTCATACACATTAGCCTGATCCAATATAGGCTCTTTTACGCCATACACATTCACATAGACTGGAACAAGAGAACTCTCTGCACCATCTGATGATACCTGAGAAACGTATGCTTGCAGGATATTCATTCCGACAGTTGACACGTCTGGAGTCGGAGCGGCAGACAACTTCTCTTTTCCCTCCTTATCATACCACTGAAGCTTGAAGCCTCCCATATCATTTGGATCATTGATCTGTGCGGTCAATGCCGGAGGATTCGGACTATTCACACAATAGTGAACAGGTGTAACCGTAGGAGCAGGAGTCAAGAAGATGGTAACGTGAACCGATACAGTATCACTCTCACAACCCAAATCGTTTTTATAACTTACAAAATAAGTCTTCTTTATGTCATCCGTCACACTTGCATCTGGGAACTCCGGTGTCGGCGCACTTGACGTTTCCTTTCCATTCTCGTCATACCATTGAAGGGTAAGTCCTACCACCTCATCAACAAGACCTATTTCTTTTGCTGCAGCCTGAGTCAACAAGTCCTTAAACTTACCATCCACTGCATCAGATTTCAAATAACTGATGCTCAAAGCACCGGTAGGTTTATCTACAGCCTGCACATCCACCTCGAAAGAGTCCACCGGACTTTCGCAACCAGTCACTTCTGAAGTAACACTATAATAGAACTTATGCAATGGATCACCAGCCTTCACCGCAGCTAAATCTGCAAGCACTGGCGCTGTAGCAGTAGCACTCATCTTTGAATCAGCATACCAATTAACCTCATAGTCATCGAAATCTGTTCCACTTAAAATCTCAGTCAACCAAGTCTTTTCGGCATCATCCAAACTTTCACAGAATGGCTCGATTTCGATAGCTGGAGCTTCTGGAATCTTGTTATAGATTACAATAACAGAATCATAAACGAAACAAGTCGAAGCAGTAGATTTTTCATTATCACGCACTTGGACGTAATACTTCACCTGCTCGCCAGCATAAGTTTTATCCCATTTAATTTCCTCAGGATATGAAGAAGCAGACTTTTCCGAATCTACCAGCACAGCAGTAGAAGCCAAGCTTTCCGCATACCAAAGGATATCAAACTTGGCACCCTCTTTTACTACATCTTTAACCGATAAAGTTATAGGATCTGAATCGTTACAAAGAGCGACAGTCTTAACACCCTCTTCATTTTCCACTAACTCTGTAGTAGACTCAATTGTCACCTTATTACCTGTTGGCATGTTACATGGAGGACACCAATACCTTGATCGAAGTTCTATGCGCCCACAAGTATAATCCGTCATTTTGAAGAATGTAAAGTTATAAGCAATTGTTTTCCCATCAACACTTGCATAATCTCCCAATGTACCAGAATGATGAGAACCACCTTCTACAAAAGCAATTGCACCATCATTAGAAGCTATTGAGCCTAAAGTTCTTTGCGTAGAAGGAACGTTAATTTGAGAAGATGAAGAAAACAAAATAGTGTAAATTGTACCACGAGTTGTATTTGCATCTAACTCAAATCCATCAAAGTCTAACGTTAATATTGTATCTTGTGACGCTGTTGTTAATTTATAATCAGCAGAAACAGATTTTATTAAAGATTTGGCAACATACTTATTATTGTTAGCCCCACCACCACTGGCTAAGTCCGTTGAATAAATTGATGCAGTAAACTTACCAGTATTTGCGTTATTACCATTTCGTATTGGTATATTAATTGTACCCAACTTAACAGGGGCCATCAACTGAAATGTTATGTAGTAAGTTTGTCCTGCGTTAAGTTGAGAGACAGTTGCCGGAGACGGGAATGTACCAGCAGCCACTTTTGCATCTTTCAATAAAACAGTTTCAATAGTTGTTGCATCCTCTACGTAAATAGAATATGTAGTATCAACCGATATATTTTCGTTAACTTTCACATTGTCACCAGTAACAGAAAAAGAGCCTGTATCACCTGCTAAAACCTCTAAAGTATCTAAAGCAGTACCATTTACTAAATCGTTATAAACTACCCAAGTTGTTTTATCTCCGGTAGAATAAAATTTAGTATTAACTTCAAACTCATAATTAATTTGATCTGTTACAGTAGGAGCCAACGGTTTTACCACACAAGAAGTTGGGACTAACGTGTCTATAGGCATTTCCATGTCAATCACCTGAACTTTAGCTTTTGCTTCAGGACAGTTCTCACAAGGGACATTAGTTCCAATGTATAAAATTTCCACCTCATAAACACCCGGATCTGTTACATCAATAATTGACTTGTTATACTTATCAAGTTTACGAACACTAAAATCGTCATCATATTTTGACTCGTTAAGTTCTTTTATATTTTGACTATTTGCGTTCTCCCTCCATGTCCACCTATAAAAGTAAACACTATCTTTACCTGTAACATGAGTAAAACCAGAGTATAATTCTATAGCTTCCCCCGGGCACTTATATCTCGGTCCACTCATAAAAGGAGTAGGACAAATATCTGGTTCATCACATTCAATTTCTATTTTCTTCAAACACCTACTTAAATCTGTTTTTAATCCAGTTCCCATTATACCCGTATGAGCACTAGTTCCTGTTTTTGCAGTAGAACCCCAAACATAATAATCTCCATCTCTATTTACCATAAAACCTGCCATATCACCACGCGCAATAGAGACAGCATCATTAACCCTAACCTCATTAGGACCTTTCTCTCCTTTACAATAATACCCAAACACAGGACCTGTTTCACAAGTATTCCCCGCATCCCCTAAAGAAGAAGTTGGCGCAACACCCCCACTATTACCACCCGGGTTATCATTTCCCCAGAATAACAAATAACCTTCTTCAGTAATAGCGGTACCACAGCCATTTCCTCCAATAACTTGCGCAACATTAGTTAAAAATGGTTCATTGGAAATTTCTTCATATTCTCCAGATACAACCTTTGTCGCATACTTGAATTCTACTCGATTTGAATTATCACCTGTCACCTGACAACCCCAACCATTATCTCCCCAAGCATACACATAACCTGTTTTTCCTTCTACAGCAAAAGCTGATTTATCAGAAATACCACTTGTTCTAACATCAGTTAGGTACATCCCAGAAGAAAGAGTAGGACTCTCTCCGATCTCAACTGGGGCTGCCAACTCATCACATCCGGTCGTAGAACAACCTCGTCCATTCCACTCTCCTGCAGAATAAACAATACCCATTTGAGCATCAGGAGAATCTCCAACAATAATAAGCATATTGTCATCACCACCTGCAATATGTATAACATTTTGCAATATATCACCATTAGCATCTCTTAAATATTTCGGTTCTGCATTTGGAGTATTTGAACCCAACATCTTGTTCTTTCCCCACCATACTGCAGTACCATCTTCCAATATAGCCATGGAAGCATTTGTTGTTGCACTAATATACTTTACACCACCTAAGTATTGTCCTGTAGGTGACGGTTCTCCCTTTTCATCATATCCTTGTTGAACTTCACCCTTATAAACCAACACAGGCTCATCTGAAATTACATCTGGAGTTTCCCTACCGCATTGATAACCATCATTAATTCCCCAGCAATAAACCGTACCATGACAAGACAATGCAACACTATGAGAACCAGAACCGGCAGTGACCTGAGAAAAAGTAAGTCCCTGTGGCAAATTAACTTCTGCAGGCTTAGCAACCACAGGCTCCGAATTTAAGGATTTATTCTTCAGACATAACTGACCTTTGTCATTGTATCCCCAACCATATACTAAACCCTTATTACAAATCGCTAAAGCATGGTCATTACCACCGGTAATAATCATACTCTGTGGGAAAACCTCCGCCACCGCTCCCAGTAGCAGAAGCAACGTTGTATATAAATATTTCTTCATAATCTAAAATTTTTACCCTTATTATATATATACTTTCTTCTCTCTCAGTTAATTATGTTTTTCTGAATCACATCATTCCGCCTTTTCGCTTATGCACAAAGACAGAAATTAAGCAAATATAATTCCTAATTTACTGAAAGCAAAATGTTTTTTTAATTTTTTTCACATTTCTTTTTATGAATAGAAAATTGTAGGGCTATTTTAACAAAAATACCGACAGAATACAAAAAATTCTGTCGGCAATTAGACAATAATTGAAGTCGAATTCTAACCCAACTTCTCAATCTCCTCAACACTCAATCCCGATATGTGCGCTATCATTTCCACATCCATCTTCATGGATAGCATCCTCTTGGCAGTCTCAATTTGATTTTGAGTTTTTCCCTCAGTGCGACCTTCGGCAATGCCCTCAGCGCGACCTTCAGCGCGACCTTCAATACGACCTGCAGCAACGCCTTCAGCACGACCCTCGGCATGACCTTCGGCACGACCCTCGGCATGACCCTCGGCATGACCTTCGGCATGACCTTCGGCATGACCCTCAGCAAACGATTCCGCCTTAGCCTCCCTGACAGAGTCGGACAGGAGCTCATCGAAATCGACGGCATCCTCCAACGCCTTGAGGCCTGCCTCGTAGCGGACAAGCTCATCGTCTGTCAGGGCGCTGACCTTGGCCTTCTCGATCAACTCCAATAGCGCTGAATCGGCGCACTCGTATACGGTCGGATCTATTCTGTACATATCGCTTCCCAAGTTTTTTATTATTTCTATCCAACAATCTTTTAAGGTGGGAGGTGCCTTCTTCTGGAAATCGAAATTCTCCAAAATGATGAAGTACTTCCGCATCCTGTCCCAAAAGAGGGTTTTGTCGTGATGCTCCGTCTCCTCCGTCATCAAAATGTCATAAGGAGAATCGGATATCTTATGGCGAAGAAAGAAGATCCCAACTATGCGAGGGATGTCTTCGGTCATCCTGCCCCACCGGAGGCCTCGTCGAAGAAAACGCTCCATCACACGACAAAGATAAAAATTTGCTCTCGTCTTAAAAAATTTATGAGAGTAATTTTGCATCTCGACGATGATTTTGTCGCCCTTGTCGGTGGTGCAGCAGATGTCGAAGATGACGCCCCGATCCTCCGCCGTCTCAGGTGGTATCTCCACATTGTCAAAGGTAATACTGGTGATTTCACCATAGTCCTTGCTCAGCAAACTGTTGAGAAAGGACAGCATCTGTGGCTCCCTGCCCATCAGATGCTTGAAGCCCCAATCGGTCTTCAAGTCGATATATTGATTCATAGTCTATTTGGATTGCAAAAAAACGGTAGCGGACAAGTGGATTGTCCATTTTTAATTCTCTACATGTCACTTAAGTTCTTCAATCTCCTCAACACTCAAACCTGATATCTGCGCTATCGTGTCAACATCCATCTTCATGGACAGCATCCTCTTGGCGATCTCGATTTGAGCCTGAGTTTTTCCCTCGCAGCGACCTTCGGCACGACATGCTGCAATGCCTTCGGCACGACCCTCAGCGAAACCCTCGGCGAAACCCTCAGCGAAACCCTCGGCAAACGATTCTGCCTTAGCCTCCCTGACAGAGTCGGACAGGAGTTCGTCAAAATCGACGGCATCCTCCAACGCCTTGAGGCCTGCCTCGTAGCGGATAAGCTCATCGTCTGTCAGGGCGCTGACCTTGGCCTTCTCGATCAACTCCAATAGTGCCGAATCGGCGCGTTCATATACGGACGGATCTATTCTGTACATATCGTTTCCTAAGTTTTTAACACAATTCTTCAATCTCCTCAACACTCAATCCCGATATGTGCGCTATCATTTCCACATCCATCTTCATGGATAGCATCCTCTTGGCAGTCTCAATTTGATTTTGAGTTTTTCCCTCAGTGCGACCTTCGGCAATGCCCTCAGCGCGACCTTCAGCGCGACCTTCAATACGACCTGCAGCAACGCCTTCAGCACGACCCTCGGCATGACCTTCGGCACGACCCTCGGCATGACCCTCGGCATGACCTTCGGCATGACCTTCGGCATGACCCTCAGCAAACGATTCCGCCTTAGCCTCCCTGACAGAGTCGGACAGGAGCTCATCGAAATCGACGGCATCCTCCAACGCCTTGAGGCCTGCCTCGTAGCGGACAAGCTCATCGTCTGTCAGGGCGCTGACCTTGGCCTTCTCGATCAACTCCAATAGCGCTGAATCGGCGCACTCGTATACGGTCGGATCTATTCTGTACATATCGCTTCCCAAGTTTTTTATTATTTCTATCCAACAATCTTTTAAGGTGGGAGGTGCCTTCTTCTGGAAATCGAAATTCTCCAAAATGATGAAGTACTTCCGCATCCTGTCCCAAAAGAGGGTTTTGTCGTGATGCTCCGTCTCCTCCGTCATCAAAATGTCATAAGGAGAATCGGATATCTTATGGCGAAGAAAGAAGATCCCAACTATGCGAGGGATGTCTTCGGTCATCCTGCCCCACCGGAGGCCTCGTCGAAGAAAACGCTCCATCACACGACAAAGATAAAAATTTGCTCTCGTCTTAAAAAATTTATGAGAGTAATTTTGCATCTCGACGATGATTTTGTCGCCCTTGTCGGTGGTGCAGCAGATGTCGAAGATGACGCCCCGATCCTCCGCCGTCTCAGGTGGTATCTCCACATTGTCAAAGGTAATACTGGTGATTTCACCATAGTCCTTGCTCAGCAAACTGTTGAGAAAGGACAGCATCTGTGGCTCCCTGCCCATCAGATGCTTGAAGCCCCAATCGGTCTTCAAGTCGATATATTGATTCATAGTCTATTTGGATTGCAAAAAAACGGTAGCGGACAAGTGGATTGTCCTTTTTTAATTTGGGACGGCATATAACACCGTCCCAAACATATATGTATATATACTAAACCAACTTATGGATCACCAAACCAGAACGCAACTTCGGTTCAAACCAAGTAGCCTTCGGAGGCATGATATTTCCACTATCGGCAATGTCCATGATTTGTTGCATGGAAACAGGATAAAGTGCCAAAGCAACTTTCATCTCACCATTGTCCACACGGCGTTTCAACTCCTTCAATCCACGCAAACCACCAACAAAATCAATTCGTTTATCTGAACGCAAATCCTTGATTCCCAATATTTCATCCAAAATCAAACGACTTGAAATATCTACGTCCAATACCCCAATAGGATCTTCGTTGTTATAAGTTCCTTCCTTGGCTTTCAAACTATACCAATTGTTATCCAAATACAAAGAGAACTCATGCAATTCTTGTGGTTTGTATTCGGCCTCTCCCTTTTTCTCAACCACAAAATTCTTTGTGAGCGCATTCAAGAATTCTTCACTACTCAACCCATTCAAATCCTTCACCACACGGTTATAATCCAAAATGGTCAACTGACTTGCAGGGAATGCCACAGCCATGAAATAGTTGTACTCTTCATCTCCCCTATGATTTGGATTTTGTCGACGCTTTTCGTCCCCCACCAAAGCTGCTGCAGCTGAGCGGTGATGACCGTCGGCAATGTACAAAGACTCCATTTTTCCGAACTCTTCAGTAACTGTCGCAATATCCTTTGCGTCATCAATCAACCAAAATTGGTGTCCAAAACCATCTATTGGAGCAATGAAATCATATTCAGGAGTCTTGGCGGTATATTTCTTCACCAAAGCATCCAAAACCGCATTGTCTGGATATGCGAAAAAGACTGGTTCAATATTGGCGTTGTTCACGCGAACATGCTTCATTCTATCCTCTTCCTTGTCTCTTCGCGTCAATTCGTGTTTCTTAATCGCACCAGACATATAATCATCAACGTAAGCACCAACCACCAAACCATATTGTGTCTTTCCATTCATGGTTTGTGCGTAGATGTAATACATCTCCTTATCGTCTTGCACCAACCAACCATTGTCTTGGAATTTCTGGAAATTCTCCGCTGCTCTCTCATACACACGAGGGTCGTATTCACTGGTTCCAACAGGAAAGTCTATTTCCGGTTTGATGATGCGGTAAAGAGACATTTCATTGTCTCCCGCCTCTTCACGAGCCTCATCCGAATTCAACACATCATAAGGTCTACTCTCTATTTTTTCAACCAAATTTTTAGGGGGACGTATTCCCTTAAACGGTTTTACAACTGCCATTTTTCTTAAAATTTTATTCTAAAATTTCTGTAATATAATTGAAAATTATGGAATCGACGGAATGTTATGCGTCAATTGTCGCATAAGTCGCATTATCTTCGATAAACTGACGACGAGGAGCAACTTCATCACCCATCAACATAGAGAAGGTGTAATCCGTCTGCGCCAAATTTCCGATTTGCACTTGACGAAGGGTTCGCTTTTCCGGATCCATGGTGGTCTCACGCAATTGAACCTCATCCATCTCTCCCAAACCTTTGTATCGTTGGATGCGAACGCCACCTTCACCAGCCTCACCTCCATA
Source organism: uncultured Bacteroidales bacterium (assembly GCA_937916355.1). Lineage (GTDB taxonomy): Bacteria > Bacteroidota > Bacteroidia > Bacteroidales > Paludibacteraceae > UBA1181. Next base: position 6,724 of record CALFTM010000033.1, on the reverse strand, counting down.
ACGATCAATGAACGCCTGCTTTTGTTGGTCGTTCCAACAATACTCTTCGACTTTACCTTTTGAGCATTTGTACAAAGGTGGTGCAGCAATGTATACATAACCTCTTTCAATCAACTCACGCATGTGACGGAAGAAAAAGGTCAATATCAAAGTGTCGATATGACTACCATCGACATCGGCATCGGTCATGATGATAATCTTATGATAACGCAACTTCTCTAAATTCAATGCTTTTGCATCTTCTGGTGTACCGATGGATACTCCTAACGCAGTGTAGATATTTCGGATCTCCTCACTACTGAACACCCTGTCTTGTGTTGCTTTTTCAACATTCAAAATCTTACCACGGAGCGGAAGAATCGCTTGAAATTCTCTATTTCTTCCTTGCTTCGCAGTACCACCCGCAGAATCTCCCTCGACCAAGAATATTTCACAAAGTTCTGGATTTTTACCGGAACAATCTGCCAACTTACCAGGAAGTCCGGCTCCTCCTAAAGGAGACTTACGTTGCACATTCTTACGTGCATTGGCGGCGGCAATACGCGCACGAGCTGCCAACACAACCTTGTCGACAATCAGTTTAGCCTCTTTCGGATGTTCTTCCAAATAATTGGTCAGTGCCTCTCCAACTGCCTGTTGAACAATACCAGAGACTTCATCATTACCCAATTTGGTTTTTGTCTGTCCCTCAAATTGAGGTTCTGCAACTTTAACAGAAATCACAGCAGTCAATCCCTCTCGGAAGTCGTCGCCACTGATCTCAATCTTTTCTTTTTCTAAAATTTTCTGATCCTCAGCATACTTCTTCAATGTGCGAGTCAGTGCGGTACGGAAACCTGAAACATGCGTACCCCCCTCTATCGTATTGATATTGTTCACATAAGAATGAATATGCTCTTTGTACTCTGTATTGTAGGTCATCGCCACCTCAACAGGTGTACCATACTTGTCGGTATTCAAGTGAATGATGTCCGGAATAAGGTGTTCACGAAGGGAGTCGATATACTCGACAAACTCACTTAATCCTTTCTCTGAATAGAAAACATCCGAACGCAACGTTCCATCTTCCAACGGACGCATATCACGGAGCGAGATTCTCACCTTAGCATTCAAATAGGCTAAATCACGGAGACGAGCCGCCAAGATGTCATATTTATATTCGGAAACAGTGAAAATCGAACGGTCTGGCAAAAAGGTAACCTTAGTTCCTGTTTTATCTGCTGTTCCTTGCTCTTTGACGCTATAGAGTGGTTTTCCACACTCGTATTCTTGTTGATAACGCTTTCCTCCTCGGCAGACTTCCACCTTCATCTTAGTAGATAAGGCGTTAACACATGAAACACCCACACCATGGAGACCTCCAGAAACTTTATAAGTACCTTTGTCAAACTTTCCTCCTGCATGAAGCACAGTCATAACCACCTCCAACGCAGAACGCTTCTCCTTTTCGTGCATATCCACCGGGATTCCTCGTCCGTTATCTTCGACGGTAATCGAATTGTCTTCGTTAATCGTCACCTCAATATGATCACAATAACCTGCTAATGCCTCGTCGATGGAGTTGTCGACAACCTCATACACCAAATGGTGCAAACCTCTTTCGCTAATATCACCAATATACATGGCAGGACGTTTGCGAACGGCCTCTAAGCCCTCCAACACCTGAATACTACTGGCGGAATATGAATTTTTTTCCTCAGACATGTTGTAAAAATTTTTCTTAACTTATCTTTTTAGACAATAAGCAAATGTACGAAAAATTTTACTTATTTTGAAATTTTATTTGAGATTATGGAAATTTGCACTTATAACCTGGATGCACATACAAGAAAAAACGCAAACAGTATTACCATAACAAATAAAACAAACCCAATACACACTGCACAGGTTAAAAAAAGGTATTTCCAAAAATCTTTTTGATAACGAATTGCTTCTGCCAATTTACCTTCATCTAAATTCTTAACACTTAATTTCAGATTCCGACTCGACTTCCAAAGAGCGTATAACGGATAGGCAAGCAACGCAACCACAATTAAAAAAGAAAAAATGTCTCCCCCTATAACACAATCAAAAAGAGGTAACGATGGTAAAAATAGAAGAACAAAGACGCTGAAAGACAAACATAGAAACAAGTAGAATAAATTGATATAAAGATAATTCTTCATATACTTACTCATTGATTCCCAAATAGAAAGAAATCTCTCTTCGAGGACAAATGGATTAACTGCCTCTACTTCATCATTCAACTCATTATCTATGGGATGAGTTAGAACCTCGTCATTTTCAATTGGTGACACACAATCACTATTTTGCATATTATTTTCTTCCAAATTATTCATAACTATTTATATTTTAAGAGACTTGAAATATTATGACTACTTCGTGAAATTTATAAAAGGTAAGTTCTAAAAAAATGAAACTATCACAATGCGATCAGAAGTCCAATTACAAAACCAATGAACATCAATACGATGGCAACAACTTGCATGTAAAAAGTGTATTTCCAATATTGCATTAAATTGGAAGCCCCTTTGTAAAGCAAATCTTCATTCTGCTTTTGTAGCGATTCTTGAATATATTTTTGTCCATTCCACAGTTTTAGCAAGATAAATACTAAAATTCCTAAACAGATGATTAGCAACAACATAGGAAACGAGAGCAATAAAAGCGTTACGGGTAAAAAAGATAACACCTCCGGCATAGCAAAATGGAAAAAAAGCAGGCACAAAACCCATATCCCCATAAAAATTGCCGTTAAGATAAGCAAGCGACGAATCCATTTAGACATTTCTTTCAAATTCCCGGACAAATTATCACTTATATTAAAACGTGATTGAGACGAAGCTACCGGCTCTCTATTATCAACAGAATCAATCAAATTATTTTCAACTTCCATAAGTTACAGTTATAAAGGTATTAACAAAAAGTGAGTCTGTTGTAGAAAAAAATTCCCAAACAGGCTCACCCATTATTTGCATCCATCTTTTCTCGGCAAGCACACCAACTTGTGACTTACACGAAAAAATCGGAAATTAAATTAATCTTTAATTTTAGCGCACAAGAACTCGCGGTTCAATCTTGCGATATTAGTGATAGAAACGTTCTTAGGGCACTCTGCTTCACAAGCACGAGTGTTAGTACAGTTTCCAAAACCAAGTTCATCCATCTTAGCCACCATCTTCTTCGCACGAGCAGCAGCCTCCACTTTACCTTGAGGCAACAATGCCAATTGAGAAACCTTTGCAGAAACGAACAACATAGCAGAACCATTCTTACATGCAGCTACACAAGCACCACAACCAATACAAGAAGCAGCATCCATAGCCTCATCAGCGATTGGTTTTGGAATAGGAATTGCGTTAGCATCAGGGATTCCTCCGGTATTTACAGAAACATAACCACCGGCTTGCATGATTTTATCAAAAGCATTACGATCAACCATCAAGTCGCGAATTACAGGGAAACCTGCTGAACGCCAAGGTTCAACTGTGATAGTCTCTCCATCTTTGAATTTTCTCATGTGCAACTGACAAGTAGTTACATCCTCGTCCGGACCATGAGGGTGACCATTGATAAACATAGAACACATACCGCAGATACCCTCACGACAATCGTGGTCGAACACTACCGGTTCTTTACCCTCTGCAACAAGTTGCTCATTCAACACATCCATCATTTCCAAGAATGACATATCTGTTGAGATGTTCTTCAAATCAAATGTTTCAAAAAATCCTTTCTCTTTAGGACCTCTTTGACGCCAAACTTTCAGCGTGATATTTATTGTATTTTCCATATAAATTACTCTTTATAGTTACGGGTTTTACGTTCAGTAAATTCATAATCCAACGGCTCTTTAAGCAATTCAGGATCTTTATCCTCACCTTGATAGTGCCAGCAAGCAACGTATGAGAATTTATCATCCTGACGCAATGCCTCTCCCTCTTCTGTTTGATACTCAGAACGGAAGTGACCACCGCAAGACTCCTCACGATTGTAAGCGTCAATAGCCATCAAATAGCCAATTTCCAAGAAGTCAGACAAACGAAGTGCTTTTTCCAACTCCGTATTCAAAGAATTTGCTTCTCCCGGAATAAACACATTTGACCAGAACTCTTTTTTCAAAGCTTTAATCTTGTTCATTGCAGTTTCCAAAGACTCTTTCGTACGAGCCATACCAACGAAATCCCACATAACAAGACCCAATTCCTTATGAATAGAATCAACAGAGCGTTTACCTTTGATAGACATCAACTTAGCTATCTTATCGTTAACACCTTTTTCTGCTTCTTGGAATTCAGGCAAATCTGTACTCATACGAGGCACTTGAATTTGGTCTGCCAAGTAATTTTGGATAGTATATGGCAATACAAAATATCCATCAGCCAAACCTTGCATCAAGGCTGATGCACCCAAACGGTTTGCTCCGTGGTCTGAGAAGTTTGCCTCTCCGATTGCAAACAAACCTTTGATTGAAGTCTGCAATTCATAGTCAACCCACAATCCTCCCATTGTATAGTGGATAGCAGGATAAATCATCATTGGAGTTTCGTATGGATTTTGGTCTGTGATTTTCTCATACATTTGGAACAAGTTTCCATAACGAGCAGCAACAACATCTTTACCTAAACGTTGGATAGCATACTTGAAATCCAAGAATACTGCCAAACCGGTAGTGTTCACACCATATCCGGCATCGCAACGCTCTTTTGCCGCACGAGAAGCCACGTCACGAGGCACCAAGTTTCCGAATGCAGGATAACGTCTCTCCAAATAGAAGTCGCGATCCTCATCAGGTATATCGTTTGCAGTTTTTCTTCCTTTTTGCAATGCTTCTGCATCCTCTTTCTTCTTAGGAACCCAGATACGTCCATCATTACGCAATGACTCAGACATCAAAGTCAATTTAGATTGAATATCACCATGAACAGGAATACATGTTGGGTGAATTTGTGCGTAACATGGGTTAGCAAAATAAGCACCTTTCTTATATACTTGGATGGCAGCCGATCCGTTAGAACCCATTGCATTAGTTGACAAGAAGAATGTGTTACCATATCCACCTGTTCCCAAAACTACTGCGTGTCCGAAGAATCTTTCGATTTCACCGGTTACCAAGTTACGAGCGATGATACCACGAGCACGACCTTCGATGATAACAACATCCAACATTTCGTAGCGAGTGTACAACTTAACAGAACCTCTGTTAACCTCTCTACTCAACGCAGAGTATGCACCCAACAAAAGTTGTTGACCGGTTTGTCCTTTAGCGTAGAAAGTACGAGACACTTGCGCGCCACCGAAAGAACGGTTATCCAACAAACCTCCATACTCGCGAGCGAAAGGTACACCTTGCGCAACACATTGATCGATAATGCTGTTAGAAACCTCTGCCAAACGATAAACGTTTGCTTCACGAGCACGATAGTCTCCACCCTTGATTGTATCATAGAACAAACGGTAAACCGAGTCACCATCATTTTGATAATTCTTTGCTGCATTGATACCTCCTTGTGCTGCAATAGAGTGAGCACGACGAGGAGAATCTTGAATACAGAAGTTCAATACATTGAATCCTAATGCACAGGATGGTCAGGGACTCGGAGCCCTTATCGATGGCGCGGCTAATACCTTCTTCCACTCTGCATGGGCTAACATCCCTGCTGGTGACCACTCTATTAAGGTGACACTCCCCGAAGGTGGTTACGATGCATTTAGCTTCAAGATTGTGTCTCGTGGTACAGGTCAAAATCATCAGTTCCCTGCTGAGATGGTGGTATCTGTTCCTATGCCTGAGCGCGATGCTTTGCAGGCTAAGCTTAACGAGGCAAATGCTTACGAAGCATATTCTAACAGCGAGGTTGGTTTCTATGAGGCTGACTATAGCTTCTTGACTGGCTTGATCGCTGAGATTGAGGTTGCTTTGGATAACTATCCTACAGAGACTGAGTGTGCAGAAATGAGAGAAGAGCTCGAGGCGCAGATAGAAATTTATAATAACAGCTTCGACCCGACCATCAACCTCCCCGTAGAAGGTAAGAAGTATCGTCTCATCTCTGCTTTCCCCGGTTTCTTGGAGAAGCAACAGGTTGAAAAGGCTATCACCTTGCACGCAGCTGATACTACTCTCTGGTGGTCAGATGTTACAGCTGATGCTTTGGAGCAGGAGTTCATGTTCGAGCCCTATTTGGACGAGGAAGGCTATGTGCACTCTGTTCAAGATGGTGACAATGTTGATAAGTTCATCTACAGCTATAAGTTGAAGCATGTGAAGACTGGTCTCTATGTTGACAGTGCTTTTGTAGGAGATCCGAAAACTCTCAAATTGACAAAGGTTCCCTCTGATACTGTGAAATTGAAAACTTTGGGCCGTGGTCAGTGGAACATTATGGTCAAGGGTAGTCAACTTCACTGCGGTGACCACAATAGTGGTAATGCTGGTACAGGCAAGGGCGCTTATGGCGGTACTTGGGGCATTTCTTCAAGACTTGTGCCTTATCCTGGTGGACTTGATGGCTGTTCTGCATGGTTTATCCGTGAGATTCCTGCTATGCCTTACGAAGTAGCTGTTACCTCAGGTAATTTCAAATCTGCAGCTATCCACTTCGCTGCTACTAACCAGATTACATTGACCGCTGATGCAGATTGTGCTTTCGAGGATTTGGTATTGTATGACCTCTATGGCGCTCCTGTTGCTTGTGATATTGTTGTTGAAGGTGCTGTTGCT
>CALFTM010000032.1 GCA_937916355.1 uncultured Bacteroidales bacterium | reverse complement strand
AGCACGTCAACGCACCGGAAGAGGAGGTCGCAAAAGCCACCGAAAAATTCAGGGAAATCTGCGAGGCGTATGATATTTTGTGTTAATTAAATCGTTATATACAAACCAACTCGAAAAAACAATTTCCAAATAATTTAAATGGAATCATAAATGAAAAAATACGAAGTCAGAAATTTACGTGAAGTAATACTTATAACATTGATATGTTCACTTTTATTATATCTGCTCATAGACGGTAGCATTTTAGTTGAAACTGTTATCTTCGGAATAATCTATTATTGCGTCATCTCAGCACTATTAACTTTTTTTTCTAAATTCAAAGGAGCCATATATTATGGAGGACTCATCCTCACATGCGTAGTATCCTTTATAAATCCAATTGTCACACTGGCAATTATCATCCATCTGGGGACAAGAGAGGAACAACCTATCGTAGCAGTTTTAGCCAGTGCCATACTGATGGACAATAATGCGACCGAAAAGAAGATCAATGTAGCCAAAAAATTCCTCACTCAATGGTGTAGCGGAAAAAACGAATCGTTATCACCCCTTTTGAGGACTCTCAACGATTACCTCGAAGACCCTGATTTCAACAAGTACAACATCAGCAAACATTGCAAAAAAATTATAGAGGAAGAACCTCAGAATAGGGCAAAACTCCTCTCATCTCTATTTGAGATTTTCGCAACTGATGATAAAATCGACGCATACGAAGACTATTTCCTCAAAGAGTATGCTCGGCATGTGAATATCCGGCAAGTGGACTATGACCGTGCGAAAGCATATTTCTCCCACGCATACCAATGGCAAGAGGAAGAGCAATACAAAAAGAGAGCGGAGGAAAAAAGCCAACAGACGAAAGCCTCAACATCCTACAGCCGCTCATGGGCACTGAAAACACTTGGCTTATCCGAAAATGCCACTCAAGAGGAGATCAAAAAAGCTTTCCGACAAGCTGCTATCCAATACCACCCCGACAAGCACGTCAACGCACCGGAAGAGGAGGTCGCAAAAGCTACCGAAAAGTTCCGGGAAATCTGCGAGGCGTATAATATTTTATGTTAATCCATTCTCAAAATTTTAAAATACTCAAACGATCATGAATGAACTTTTTGAAAAAATATTTAGAGGTATAGAGGCCGGACTGATGATTATTGGGACCACTCTTATTATCGTCGCTGGATTAATGATGTTATTAAGTCTTATAATAGTGTTTCTTGATATAATACTCATAATGTTTGACATAAAATTATCTGGCTTTTTCACATCCAAAACTTACCTCACAATTATGTTTACTATGGGTTTTGTAGGTTTCGGCTCACTCATTACAATCGCTTTAGTAAGTTATGTTAAAGATTTTTTTGATCCAGATGCAAACGACCCAAGAATACCACTTTTAGCCTGTGCCGTACTGAAAGATGAGGAAACTACAGAAAAAGAGATGGAGGTGGCTAAAAATTACTTTTTAAAAATTTCTGATGGAGATGAGAAAAAGACGGGGAAAAAAGTCGATTTACTTAAAAGTAAACTTGAAGATTTTGATCTAAACGTAAAAAATATCCGTGAATATTGTACGCAAATGGTGCAACAATGCAACTACCAGCAGAGAATGGAACTTCTCTCGGCACTGTTTGAAATCTTCGCCACGGATGACAGAATCGATGCATACGAGGAAAGTTTCCTCAAGGAGTATGCCCGCCGTGTGAACATCCGTCAGGTGGACTATGAGCGTGCGATGATATACTTCTCTCACATCTACCAATGGTACGACGGCGACCAGTACAAGAAGAGAGCGGAAGAGAAGAGCCAACAGACGAAAGCCTCAACATCCTACAGCCTCACTTGGGCGTTGAAAATACTCGGTCTCTCCGAAAATGCCACCCAAGAGGAGATCAAAAAGGCATACCGTCAGGCGGCCATCCTATACCACCCCGACAAGCATGTCAACGCCCCGGAAGAGGAGGTCGCAAAAGCCACCGAAAAGTTCAGGGAAATCTGCGAGGCGTATGATATTTTGTGTTAAGACATGAAACGTATTTTATATGTGAGTTCTAAAACCCAACATTTATAAGTGACATTTTTTTTCGTACTTTTGCAATCATGAAATCGTGTATTACATCATTGATACTATGTGTGGCGATAATAGTTTTGGGAATAAACAAATCTAATCTCCTTATAGATGCGTTCGCATTAGTGGTAGCCACATTGTCTATAGCATCACTCCTCATTCCCAACAAACTTGAAGACCCAATCATAGAACTTCTTGCTTATGCGATACAAATCGACCAGAAAGTTTCAACAGAGGAGTTTTCTGTCGTAAAAAACTTCATTTTAAATATTTCAAATGGAAATGAGACAATCGCAAAATACAGACTCGACGAACTAAAAACAAGGGTTAAAGACCCCAATATACAAAAGGCCGATATTCGCAAATATTGCATTTCAATCCTCCAGCAAAACAATTACCCTGAAAGACTGAAACTTCTTTCAGTACTATTTGAAATATGTGCCATAGATGATAAAATAGAGAGTTGTGAAGATATTCTACTAAAAAAATTCGCCCAACATACGAACATCCGTGAGGTGGACTACCAACGGGCGAAGGTCTACTTCTCACATGCCTACCAATGGCAAGAGGGAGAGCAATACAAAAAGAGAGCGGAAGAAAAAAGCCAACAGACGAAAGCCACAACATCCTACAGCCGCTCATGGGCATTGAAAATACTCGGCTTATCCGAAAATGCCACCCAAGAGGAGATCAAAAAAGCTTTCCGACAAGCTGCTATCCAATACCACCCCGACAAACACGTCAACGCACCGGAAGAGGAGGTCGCAAAAGCTACCGAGAAGTTCAGGCAGATTTGCGAAGCATACGAGATTTTACGTTAACAAAATCTTTTGCTACCTTTGCACAATCATAAATTTCGGATATGCAATTTATTGTTCTTCTATTTTTCTTATTAGTTTGGATATACGGAAAAATTCAAACAATTAACAGAGGTCTAACCGAAGCGACAGAATCAATCGTGTCACTTCTGGCTTGCGCCATGCTAATCGACAACAAACCGACGAGAGAGGAATTGAATGTGGTGAAAAAATTCCTTCTGAAAATCAGCAACGGAAATGAGAGAAAAGCCAAAAAATACCTTTTACAGATAAAGTCTCACTTGGAAGATTCTTCCTTCAATCAATATGACATAAAAAAATATTGCATCGCAATCGTTCAACAAACAAGCTACCAACAAAGAATAGAACTGCTTTCCACTCTGTTCGAAATCTGCGCTGCAAACGGAAGAATAGAAAAGAACGAAAATTCGCTTCTACTTCTGTATGCTCAATATGTGAACATTCGTTCGGTAGACTATCAACGAGCTAAAATGTACTTCTCCCATGCCTACCAATGGGAAGAAAACTCATACAACAGAAGAAGAAGGGAAGAGAAAAGACGAGAAAACAAGGAGACGACCCAAACTTCCTCTACAAAAGGACGCGCATGGGCTTTGAAAGTATTAGGATTAAAAGAGGGTGCGACAGAGGAGGAAATCAAAAAAGCCTACCGAAAGGCCGCCATCCAATACCACCCCGACAAACATGCAAACGCTTCGGAAAAGGAGGTTGCAGAGGCTACCGAAAAATTCAGGGAAATCAATGAAGCTTATGAAATTTTAAGCTAACTTTACAAGTTGAACTTAAAATCGAAATATAGATAACAATGGTGGTGTTTTTTTCCATTCTTTTTATCATTGTGCTTTTTGTACTACTTTACTTTCCTCGCCCCAAGGATAGCGTCAAGGAATATGAGTCCATTGTATGCCTATTCGCCTGCACAATGCTCATCGAACCAGAAAAGACACTGATACAGAAAGGGTTAATCCACATTCGCAGGTTCTTGATAAAAAACTTCAGCAAAAAGACCACCAACGAACTACTCATGAAACTGAAGGAACATATTAACAACCCCCACTTCAACAGGAAAGATATACGCCCCTACTGTATCGGCATAAATCTGAAACTGAATTACCAACAACGCCTCAGCCTTCTCACTACCCTATTCCAAATTTGCGCAGGCAACGGAAAAGTCACCGAACTTGAAGACAGGCTGATCAGCGACTATGCCAAACATGTCAACATACGAAAACAAGATTACAATCAAATAAAGAGCCTCTTTAATGATGCCTACGCTTGGAAGAAAAACGGATATAAAAAACGAATAAACGGTCATTTGAACCAACAGACGCAAATCTCCTCCGGCACTCACGCATGGGCATTGAAGATACTCAACCTCCCCGAAAACGCAACGCGTGAAGAGATTAAAAAGGCTTTCCGACAGGCTGCGATGCAATACCATCCCGACAAACTCCGTAACGCATCGAAAGAGGAGATAGCTAAAGCCATCGAAAAGTTCGAGGAGATTAGTAAGGCTCATAAACTACTTATACAATAACAACTTCATGAATTTGAAAAAAATCATAAAATCCAACTACACCATACTGGAAAACATGGCGTCACTTAGCTTGCTGCAAATGGCAAACTATCTGATTCCTATTATTGTGCTACCGTTCATCGTCCGTGACCTTGGAGTAGAAATGATCGGCAAAATCAGTTATGCACAAAATATCATACAATACTTCACCATCTTCATCACCTACGGATTCGAATACTCTGCCACAAGAGAAATCGCTATCCATAAAAACAACCATGAAAAGACTAAGCAGATCTTTTGGAGCGTCATCGTCACAAAAATACTTTTGCTGACAATCTCATTTTTATGCCTTCTGGTCTTGTCCGCCTGTTGGGGAAGAGTCCAAGAGGACATCCCTCTGTACCTTTGCCTTTTTGCCGTAAACATCGGATTCACATTCTTCCCAACATGGTTTTTTCAAGGAATAGAAAAAATGAAAAGCATGGCCATCGTCAATTTCCTGATCAAATCCATAGGAACCGGAATGTCAGTTTTTTTCATACATGCTCCTGAAGACTACCTCGTTTTCGCCTATATGCCCTCTTCGGCTCATGCAATTCTCGGTTTTGCTGCATTTATCTACGTGATCAGGAAGTACAAGCTATCTTCCGTCAGTTTCGTTAGGGAGGAGTTTTTCACACAAAATAAAAAAGCATTCCCTATATTTCTAAATACCCTATTCACAACCCTTTACACGATTGCCAACACTACGATTTTGGGGCTGTTCGTCAACGATTACGACCTTGGCATATACTCTGGCGCACATAAAATCATCATGTGTATCCTCATGGTGACCAGTATGCCTATAAACCTTTCCATCTTCCCTTCTATCGGAAAAAAAATGGAAGAATCTAAAAAAGAAGGTCTCAAACTTTTTAAAAAAATGGGTATCTATGTAGTGCTGATCTCCATTTTGTTCAGCGGTCTCACTTGGATTTTCGCTCCTATATTGGTGAAAATTCTTTTGGGAGCAGAATTCCTTTCTTGCATTCCAATTTTAAAAATCTTTTCTTGTCTACCATTTTTAGTTATCACCGCAAGCTTATGTACCGTACAAGGGCTATATGGCTTAGGATTTCAAAAATATGCCCCAATCATGGGACTGATCGTCGGCTCCTTTTGTATCTTCATGAACTTTCAATTTATACCTCTATGGGGCATGTACGGAGCTGCCATTTCATGGATCATCTCCCAATTTCTGGAGATTCTCATTTCGGGAGGAATCGTACTATTTATGAGTAAAAAAATCATGAAATCTGAAGAATCCCAACAATGAAACATTGCCGTGTGGAGAATGTGTTCAGCATATAAAACTAAAACATGTAAATAGTTGATTATGAGCAAATTCCCCCCCCCACCACATCACAAGAAAATAGATGCCAAAACATTTGTTTTCCTCTAAGAAATTATATTACCTTTGTAAAAACTAAACGCTTTAGCAGTAGTCAAAATGAGGTTCTAACTACTTGCTAATGTGAAATTTGAATTTATAGAACCTCCCTTGAATATTAAACTTATGAAAAATAAATTTTTTATTTTGTTGCTGTCTCTCTTTATTGTCTCTTGTGGCAACAAAAACGAAAAGGCTTATGCGTTGTCAGCAGATGAGGAAGTAGTTGAGGCAGAAGTCAATGTGGAGTCTGATGAACTGCCGATTCCGCCTCCGCCTTCTTTGAAGCAGCACGCCTCGCCTTCAAATGTGGGAGGTTTAAATGTTGATGTCATCAAAGACCGTAAAATTAAACGTAGGGCGGAAATTGAAATAGACGAGTTGAAAGATGTGGATGCGTCAAAGGAGCGTGTCGGACAATTGCTTAGCTCATTAAATGGTTTTGTGGTAAGTGAAGAATTCCTTTCAACTCCAAACTTTGATGAGTATGAGATGAAACTGAGAGTCCCTGCAGATTCGTTAGACAAATTTGTAGCAAGTCTGAACGGGTTAGAGGGGAAAATTTGGAAAAGAAATTTCTATTCCGAAGATTTGACTGCAAAATATCTTGACAGCAAGTCCAGAAAAGAGACCAAACAGGCCATGCTGGAGAATTACAGAAGGTTGCTTAGTACTGCAAAAGATGTGAAAGACCTTTTGGAGATACAGGAAAGAATAGACGAGATTCAGGAAGATGCGGAAGCTATGTCTAAAGTAATCATGAAGATAGATTATGATGTAGAGTTCAGCTCAGTTGATTTGACTTTGTCTGATAGCTACAGATACAGCTATTATGGCGAGAAGGAGGAAACTTTCCTTTCTAAGGTTGCAGACGCTTTCAAGGGCGGTTTGGATGTTATTGTAGGTTTAATCAAACTTTGGCCTCTTTACATAATAGCAGGTGTGATTGTATATTTTTTACGCAAAAGAAAACTGAAAAAAGCGAAGAAAAATGACGAGTAGGCAAAATGTAAATAGAGAGGAAGAAGAGTCTTTGCTGACTCCGGAAGAGATGTATCAGAAAGCTCTTCAATGTAGCAAAGATGGTGATATGGAGAGCGCGGCGGAGTGGTATCGCAAGGCGGCGGAGCAGGGGGATGCTAAGGCACAAGTCAATTTAGGTTATTGTTACCACAGTGGCGTAGGCGTGGAGCAGGATGATGTTAAGGCGGCAGAGTGGTATCGCAAAGCGGCGGAACAGGGAGACTCAGTGGCTCAATATAATTTAGGTGCCTGTTACGATGATGGCACAGGCGTGGAGCAGGATTGTGTTAAGGCGGCAGAGTGGTATCGCAAGGCAGCGGAGCAAGGGTATGAGCCGGCTCAAGCCAATCTGGCATATTGCTACGAATTTGGCACAGGCGTGGAGCAAGATTGTGTTAAGGCTGCGGAGTGGTACCGAAAAGCGGCGGAGCAAGGGTATGTGTCGGCTCAAACCAATCTGGCATATTGCTACGAATCCGGCTCAGGCGTGGAGCGGGATTGTGTTAAAGCAGCGGAGTGGTACCGAAAAGCTGCGGAGCAGGGACATGCATTAGCTCAATGCAAATTAGGTTATTTCTACCATAATGGTGAAGGAGTGGAGCAGGACTTTGAGCAAGCCGTAGAGTGGTATCGCAAAGCGGCGGAACAGGGGGATGCTACAGCTCAAAGCAATCTGGTAGGTTGCTACCATAATGGTAAAGGAGTGGAGCAGAACTTTGCTAAAGCCATTGAGTGGTGTCGCAAAGCAGCCGAACAAGGGTATGCGACAGCGCAATATAATTTAGGATGGTACTATGATAACGGAATAGGCGTGGAGCAGGACTTTGCGCAGGCTGTCCAATGGTATCACAAAGCGGCAGAGCAGGGAGATGTTATGGCTCAAAACAATCTGGGGGCGTACTACGGAAAGAAACAGGACTTAGCGCAGGCTGTAGAGTGGTATAGCAAAGCGGCGGAACAGGGAGATGCTATGGCTCAATACAATTTGGGCAATCGCTACTATTACGGCGAAGGTGTGGAACAAGACTTTGCGCAGGCTGTCCAATGGTATCGCAAGGCCGCAGAGCAAGGTAATGTGTTAGCACAGAATGACTTGGCTTTTTGTTATGGAAACGGCGTAGGAACGGAACAGGACTTTGCACAAGCTGCCAAATGGTATCGCAAGGCGGCGGAGCAGGGAGATGCTAAGGCTCAGTTCAATTTGGGGCATTGCTACTACTATGGCGAAGGTGTGGAACAGGATGATATTCTGGCTACAGAATGGTTTCGTAAGGCTGCAGAACAAGGCTTTTCGGACGCGCAGCATGGGTTGGCCGTTTGTTATGAAACTGGAATCGGAGTGGGGCAAAATATGTCTCAGGCTATTTTCTGGTATAGGAAGGCGGCAGAGCAAGGTTGTGATGCAGCAATCGAAAAATTAGAGGAGTTGGAACGCAAAAAAGACGAAAGCCTGTTCAACAAACTGAAAAAATGGATCTCCTCTGATTTGCCAAGTTGATTTTCAATAACGACAAACAATAAAAAACAGAAGAGGAAATTCCATTTTTACCTCTTCTGTTTTTTTAAAACTCTAAAGTTGTCTCAACGCAAATAAAACACACTTATTACTTCTTTACAAATTTCGAGAGTACTTTTTCTCCATTTTCCGCTTTTAGGCTAATCAGGTATATACCGTCAGCAAGTTCGCCCAAACTCAAATATGCAGGAGCGATGACATTTCCATTTAAACATACCCTACCCGACAAATCAATCACTTCATACTCACAAGAACGATATATCGCCAGCACGTCATCCTGAGCAACAACTGCCGCCCAATTTTCCTTCTCATCCTCATTAATGGTAGAGATAGATGTCACCTCCAATCCCTCGACAATCTTGTCGTATGCCACTTTCGGTCTATATTCACTGAAAATAAGTGGTTTGCCGGATGCCCTCCAGCTTGTCTCATCGTTAGTACCCCAGAACGCAACAAGGCTGATATCGTCTTTGTATTCGCGGTAAATGTCGAACAAATCCCTGTACATTTGCGCCTGCTTGTTAAAATCAGCCCCGTCAGCCAAGGTGATGTCCAATTCTGTCACTTGGATGTCGCATCCGATTGTCGCATATTTTTCGATCGCCGCACGATAGAGCTGCACAGAAGGGTAACTTGTACTAAGGTGTGACTGCATACCTACACCATCGCACAAACCTTGCGAATACAGTTTTCTTACCAAATTGTAAATGGCGTCACGCTTAGAATCAATGTATTCGTTATAATCATTATAATATAACATACAACGATTAGGAACATATTTACGCGCATACGTAAATGCTTTGAAGATGAAAGAATCGTCTCCATAAATCTCCATCCAACGAGAAGTGCCTTCAGTTACATAATTGCTACCAGGTTGACGCAAACTACCATTATCAAGGAAAACCTCATTCACAACGTCCCATGCGTAGATATCCAAATTAGGAAACTCCGTCGTCACCAACGTTACAACATTCTTAATGTAGTTTTCCATTCTTTGATCCATAACCTCCTTAGAGACAGTCGCTCCATTGGTTTGGAAACCCTCATTAAAAAACCAATCCGGTGTTTGTGAATGCCATACGAAGACATGCCCTCTAATCGGCAAATGATTCTCTTCGCAAAACTTCAAAACCGCACGAGTGGAGCCCGGCATCTTCACTTGTGGGTTAGTCTCATCACCATTCTCAATACTCGCCTGTTGGTCAAGAAGACAATCTGGCTTCATCTCATTTCCGGGAGTGACACTATTGAAATGGTGTAATATCAGGTTCTTGTTGTTCTGAGGAGTAAGTTCCCCCTGAGTGGTCGCCGTTCCAATTTTAAAGTAGGTCGCAAAATAATTTTGCAAAGGAATTTCAGGATGCTCCACCAATTCCTCCACGACCTCCTCGCAAGTGAAATCATCAAAATAAAAACTTAAAGTCTCATTGTTCGACTGCAAATAAGGCTGTATGTTTGTCGCTCCTTCAGGCAAGATGATTTCTCCACTCAATTCTGTCCATGAATAGGCATAAACCTCCTTTTGATCCACACAAGGATAAGAGTCATTGCCATTCTCCGTATATTGGAGACTCAAATTCATGTTGGCATTTTGGGTAACAAAAACATATACGCTAAACTTGTATTTTTTACCCTCTTGAATATAATCGCTCGACAAAGCCGCACCATGCCAGCTCGCAGAACGATCCGATACAAACAAAGATTGTTCTCCTCCGTGCTTCTGATCCGTACTAAGAGAGACTTGGGCATCTCCACGACCAAACCAGTCGTCCGACCCACTTTCAAAATCGTAATTCAGACCTGCCGCATTAGCCCAAGAAGCAAGTCCCATTAATCCAATCAATAATAATAGTTTTTTCATCTTAACTGATTTTATAGTTTTTTATTCGCCAAAGATACAACGGGAAAGGAGGTTGCAACATGAAAAATTTTTCAATATATACGACTATTTCTTCAAAATAGGTATAGACAACAAAAACTTCTGCTGCCAATCTCTTAATTTTCATAAAGCATACAACGAAAAAGTGGTGAACCTCAAATCCTCTCAAGAATCTGTTCGGCATGAATTTTAGTTTTAATCTCCTTTGGAGAGATAATTTGTTCAATTATCCCCTCCTCATTCACCAAATAGGTTGTCCGCAATGTTCCGATGGTTTTCTTTCCACAAAAAACCTTTTCTCCCCAACAACCCAATGTTTGCAAAAGAGTCGTCTCCGTATCAGCAATCAACGGAAAATCCAATCCGTATTTCTCCGCGAACTTCTGTTGTGCAGATTGTTTATCCTTACTCACACCAATGATGGCATACCCCTTCTCCTCCAACTCATTCTTATACTGTTGCAAAGAACACGCCTCTGCTGTACACCCCGGTGTACTCGCCTTAGGGTAAGAAAACAACACGATCTTCCGACCTCTGTAATCACTCGCCTTGATTTCGTTCCCATACTGGTCGATACCCAACACTTCTGGTATTTTATCTCCTATATTCATGATTAATTTTTTTTCAAAGGTAGGAAATATATTGGAGAAAGAGGGGGTGTGTAGGATAATATTTTATTTGGATTCTATAAAAAGTTGAAATTTTCGGTACTTTTGAATTGATTGAAACCTCCTTTATATATACCACAAATGCGTCTCAGTTTCAAAACCCATCTTACTTAATAAATCGGCATACCTTTTTATTTGACGTTCATGACTTTCATATTTCTTTCCGGTTTTGAAATCAATGATAATCATTTTATTCCCCTCTCGGATGACCCTGTCTGGACGATTTTCCTTCACTCTACCATTTTTTTGATCATACGAAAGAATAGTACACTCATTATAAATCTTCAACCCTTTTTTAAACCATTCCGGGTGTTCTCCTATTTTTTTGCGAGCATACGATATAAGATCATTTTTTTCTTCCACTGATGAGATCATTCCTTTTACAAGCATATCATCTGCCGCCTTTTCAATATCGTCAGAAGTGATGATATTCGAGAAAAGGTAGTGAAGTAACAGTCCCTTTTTTACCGCATCTTCATTATGCAAATCAGAATCCAACAGGCCATCTATATACTCACTGGCTTTATTGGAATTTCTAAAAGTGGCTCTTCTCTTGCTATAATGGGAGTCGCATGATACGGGGAGAGACTTTTCTTTGAATGGATTCTTGCTCTCTTCAGACTGTTTTGCCTCTTCTGACTTAACTAATTCACCCGATTCGTAACGAGCGACAACCAGCCTCTCCTCTTCAGTGGTTTCTAATTTATTTTGCAATACCCTCCACAACAATTCGGAGCAATTACTTGGAATCGGTTGCTCCTCCTTTTTCTTCTCTACCTCATCACACATGATGATAAGATTGTTCACCGCACGAGTAAACGCCACATATAGAATATTGATGCAATCTGCCAACAACTGCACTTGCTCCTCTTGGAAATAATCGGCAAACATGGATTCTGCAACCTCTTTCCTTTTCATGTCGATTGGCCAATAGGAGTACTGGTTAAAGGGCGCAACATCCTGCGGCATTTTACACCATACCAAATTATTTTTTCCCCCCGTCTTAAAAAAACTTCCATTGCAAAATGGAACGATGACAGTGTGAAACTCCAAACCTTTTGATTTGTGGATTGTCATGATTTTTATTCCCTGCGCCTCGTCGCCCATTGGAATCTTCTTCTTCTTCAAATATTTATCCCAATAATCCAAAAAAGAACCTAAATCCGGACTCTTCCGACTGACGAACTCCGTTAGAGAATCCAAAAACTTTGACAGAAAAGAAGACTGCTGCTCCATCCTATCAATGAGAAGAACTCTGATAAGCTCCTCCGCTAATTCATAAAGTGGGAGATTCCCCATCGAAACTATCTCTTCTTTCAACGCCACAAAATCATCACTTTTCACACAGTCGATTTGAGAGAGGATTGCGCTTACTGCTTCTGATTTTCCATTCTCTTCCTCGTTCCCCGACAAATTGTTTTTGTACATAAAATACAACTCCATCATTGAAGAGAGGTCTTCCGGATCTTCTATCACGCGCATTGCATCAATAATCATGTTTAATGCCTCTGATGACCCCAACAAATATGCTTCATCGGAAATGATGTCAAAACACAACCCTTTTTCTTCAACCTCATTCTTATGAGCATCACGATAAGATGAAAAATAGTCTGCTATCTCATTGATGTGTTTGCTAACCCTCACCAATATCGTAATCTCTTTGGCACTCACCCCTTTTTCCTGAAGGGAAATAACCTTCCTAAGAAGATGCTCCAACATTTCGGTGGTTGCCTCGTCATCCTCTGATTCCGATTCAGGCTGTGGTTTGTTTTTCTTCTCCTTTTTTATAAATTCCACACTTGCCCAACCTTTCCCTTTTTGTTTTTCCTTCGGGCAAGTTTGTTTTGCATCCTTGTAAACCGACAACAACTTATCGAATAATCCTCTGCTACGAACACATGCCTCCTCGTTTGAGAACATTGATTCGAAATGAGTTAAAACGGGAATCTTTCCATTGCCAGAATCG
This sequence comes from uncultured Bacteroidales bacterium, assembly GCA_937916355.1. Lineage (GTDB taxonomy): Bacteria > Bacteroidota > Bacteroidia > Bacteroidales > Paludibacteraceae > UBA1181. Next base: position 38,564 of record CALFTM010000032.1, on the reverse strand, counting down.
GGGGAAAATAAAAAATTATTGAAGTTCACAACATTTTCCATACTTCTCCAATTTCCACTTGCTGGTATGGAGGAGACTTCAAAATCTTCGTCAAGACTTTCTATAATTCTCCAATCTCCATTTCTAAAACGGTAAATGGACTGTTTCGCATCCCCAACTATCAAATTAGCCTTGTTTTTGGAAATACATTCCATTATGAGAGGTTTAAAATTCTCCCACTGAGTCTCACTTGTGTCCTGAAACTCATCAATCATGATATGTTCCAAAATCGTCCCTATTTTCTCATATATGAAGGGGGTGTCACTATCCTTTATCATTTCATGTAAAAGACTTGATGTATCACTCAAAAGGAATTGTCCTCGCGCACTATTTATCTCCCTATTCTTTCGGGCGATGTCACTAATCATACCGACATTATTTACCTGCATCCTAATCAGATTACAAGTATTAATATCGACCATATTTTTACGCCTCAAATCCTCCAACTCCTTCATAAAGGGAATGAGACGATTGGATGCGACCTGCGCAATCTCCCCTTTTTTAGGTGAACTGCTCGAACACCATTTAGACATATCTTCCTGCACAACACCCTCATACGCACGCTTACAATCAGCTAAGGGGACAATCCCTTTCCATTCAATAATTCGATTGACATAAGAATAGACTCCTTGCTTTTTATATGACAAATCATCTACACTCAACGAACTTTCATTCAAAATATCATTGAATCTTTCAGCGAACTTCTGCAATTCATCTTTTCTCGACTTCTCTATTTTGTATAGCTCCGACTTGAATTGCATCATTTTGTCAGCATCTTTCAACTCCTCGACAATCACCCCTTCATACTTTTTGTATGATTCCTTAAAAATATTCTTACCAAAATCGTATAGGTCGTTCGTAACGTCCCAATTCTGATTGTCATTCAACTTTTCCTGAGAATAGTTATTCATCCAACGACGAAGTGAATCATTAGAAGAGACCTCTTCTTTCAAAAGACGGACAGCCTCCTCCAATGGCTCCGATTCATCTATAATCAGGTTGAGATAGGCTCCTAAACCCAATTCATGCGCAAAATTCCTTAAAATAATCTGGAAAAAACTATCAATCGTACTTACCTGAAAGCGACTATAATCGTGCAAGATGCACATCAAAGCCCTCTTTGCATTTCTACTGATCAAATCTCGGTCCAACGGCAAGCCCTCCTGAGCCGACTTAACTCCGTCCAACTCCTTTTCAAGAGCATGCAACAAATCACTTTTAAGGTATGCCACCTCATATAAATCAGCCATGATGCGAGTCTGCATTTCGGTTGTCGCCTTGTTGGTAAATGTTACCGCCAAAATTTTATCGTAAGCATGAGGATCCACCACAAGCAATTTCAGAAACTCAAGAGAAAGACGATAAGTCTTTCCCGAACCGGCAGACGCTCTATATAACTTTATGAATGCAGAACTTTTCATGACAAAACGATTTGATTACATAATACAAAATTACTTTTTTCTTTCCGTAGATTCTCCAAAAATAGATATTTTTGTAATAAAAAAATCATGGAAAAAAGAATTGAAAAAGCAGTAGAATATTTCAAAAGCGGGTATAACTGCTCACAATCAGTTTTTGCAGCGTTTGCAGACCTATACGGGATGGACACCGAAACCGCACTTAAAATCTCCGCCTCATTCGGTGGAGGAATTGGAAGAATGCGGGAAACATGTGGTGCTGCATGCGGAATGTTTTTACTTGCAGGATTGCAATGCGGATGCTGCGACCCCAAAGACTCAGCGGGGAAAGGGAATAATTATAAAGTGGTACAAGAACTTGCAGAAAAGTTCAAAGAAGCAAACGGTTTTCTTAAATGCCGAGACCTGCTGGGACTTGACAAGGAGAAGAAGGAGAGTCCGATGCCCTCTGAACGAACTAAAGAATATTACGCAAAACGACCATGCGCAGAAATCGTTCGCAACGCAGCCCAAATTTGGGCAGATTACGAAAAAGAGAAATTAAAGGATATGGAGTCGGACGACAAAGCATGAAGCAAATAATAAGGAGCGTTCTCAATCGCAGAAATGATGAGAACGCTTTTTGCTTTTTATGACCTCACACAACCATTCTCCACAACATTATGAACATCCTCTGCAATTGATTGTGATATAACAAAAATTACTGCTTCCACAAAAACGTCATTATTGTCCATAAAAACCAAAAGGAGGACGAATCACGCTCGCCCTCCCATGTGTTCTTGTGTTTTTCGGATCTCAATGAGAAGAAATATTAGGTAAACGTACCACACAAAAACACAGCATTCAAAACAGTAAGATTATAGTTGTCTCATATTTGTTCACTGAACAGCACCTCAAACAATCCACAACCAATCTTCACCATTTTGAACACACACAACATTTCTACCATCACATTGAGATACCAAAACAATACGCAAAGCGCATTAAAACAAGGGGCGGACATCCCGCCCCTCAGACGCTTAAACCACCATAGTTTTTAATAAAAAACCATAAAATATTGCCAAATAACATCCACACAAAACGAAAAGCGTCTACAAACAAAACCATAGATTAATTATTTAACATTTTAATTTTGCGATGCAAAGATACACCTTTATAACTTAATAGCCAAATTTATCCTGTTAAATAATCTTAAAAAGAAAACCTTGTCAACTACGAGGGGATAAATACGCTTATTAACCCTACTAAATAAGTATCAAAAATCGTGCCAAACACGCATAAACAGACAAAAAATTTTCATCATTACTATTAAAAACAACACAACAACTTAATTGTCAATGAATTAAAATCCATAATTTTTTTATTAGTGTCCGATAAAAACTAAAAACGATATAAAAAGGAGTCTCAAACGCTGATTTTATGCGGTTGAGATTTCTTTTTTCAAATTTGTTTGTAAAAATTGAGGATAAAAAATAACAAAAAAAGCCGACATTCAAACTCATATGAAATTGAATGTCGGCTTTGTAAAGTTTTAACAACTGATTAGCTTTTCAATCCACTCATCAAAGTGTTTACATTTTGAGCGAAGTTCATCAATGCCAATGTGTTTCGCCACGAATTTACCAGTTTTAGGTTTATTATAATTATAGTGTGTCTTTTTATTTCCTTCTATTGCTTTTATAATACGTTTACTTGGTGCAGTTTCTGGGCTATTGTTGATTAACTCTGGATTACTTACTTTTTGTAACGCTTGAGTTAATTGTCCACATCTTTTTTCACAACCAGGGTAGAGTTTTTCAATGTATTCAATACCACAAAATAGAAGAGCTTCGAATTCATGAAGTTGAATATAAGGAATAAAGCGTTTATCATTTATTGCATCTGCAAAATCTTTTTCCAAATTAGATACCTTTAAATATGGGTCACTAATTGTTTTACTTTTTTCAAAACCAGGGAAATCATCAGGAAGAGCATATAAATCAAACATTGTCGTAAATATGTGTCTTTCATAATCTCCATTTATTTTCGTTTGTTGCAATAGGTTAAGGTCTGTTAAAGCGTGATTATATGTCAACATTCCACCTCGAGCATTCTTCTTTTTATTCGTTGTAATCAAAATGCCCTTTACACTTGTTATACCATTATCTTGAAGGTATGGACGCAAAACCTCCTCTACAAAACCTTGCTCTGTCTGCCCTTCACATAAAATATGGATTATTTTAGCTTTCATACAGGACGTCCTCCTATAATATTTTTATCCCATAATTCACTTACGGTGTATTTTTGAAGCCATAAATGGTATTCCTCATCGCTTAAATGAGTAACTGTGGTAGACTGAGTTTCTTTATCCATTTCAATGACAGAAATATTATCTATGTCAAAATGGTCTACCAAATCTTTACTTTGAGTAGCAATAATAATTTGTGCATGTATTGAAGCATCTTTTATCATCTCTGCAAGTTGAGTTATAGCATATGGATGTAAACCTAACTCTGGTTCATCAAGTATTATCACATTTGGCATAGTTTGCGGTGGCTGTAAAAGTAAAGTAGCCAATGCTATAAATCGAATTGACCCATCAGAAAACTGATACGCGTTGAAACGATAATCTGTGGCAGAATTATCCATCCAACGTAAAGAAATAAACCTATTATTAGGTTCAAGATAGAAATCTTGAAACTGTGGAACTACATCTCTGACATAATCAACTATTCTATTGTAGGAATTTATATAATTGTCACGTAGGAACAAAAGAAAAGAAGGTAAATTATTACCATGTGATTGTAGATAATTTGTTGTTTCTACGGGACAAACCTGACGCAAAGGACCTTCTACTGATGAATCATGAAATTGGTATACTTTACAAGATGATAGCATCTGAAAAATCGTTTTTGCTACAAGATTATCGCTTTCTGCAAGGGCAGATTCTTTAAATACAGGCTCTAAAGTAACTTCGTATGGTTTTACTTCTCCTATACGGTGCCATACAATGCGTTCTTCTGTAATAATTAACCTGTCTGGAGTCGCATTTGACAATGAAAAGCTGTATGTATCAATTGATTTTGAATCGGAAAATTTTATTTCACCAGACATTACTGGCGTTTTTTTTGTGCCATAATGTAATAAAGCATTTGAAGTGCCAGACATTTCAACATATTTCCCAAATGATTTGCTCATCATATAACTTAACATTCGAAAAAAGCTAATAATATTACTTTTTCCAGCACCATTTGCACCTAACAATATACTAACATCATTAAGTTTCAATGTTACAGGTCTATTAAAGGCGATAGATTTATAACCTTTAATTGTCAGTTCTTGCAATTTGGTCTTTGGGTGAGTCTTAGCCATTATACTAAATTTAAATTTGTTGCAAAAGTAATGATAAAAACATAAACACACGAAAAACGAAGAGAAAAACAATTTCTATATGATTAATTCGTATCTTTGTGCCATCAGAGTTATCACGTTGAAGCATAACAATGAAGAACTCAGAAATACGAACGGTTGCTATCTCGTTACCCAATTTTCAAGCAGTTCGACCAACCGACTTATTCTAAGCGAGTTATCTTTTCTTGCAAAAATTTCTAAAAAATCTATTTTAATTTTTCTGTTCAATTCTCAGAGAGTAAAAAAGAGGGCGCTTCAAAAATTGAATTTTGAGACCCCCTTTTAATTTCTCTCAATTCCGCGGAGACGCGATGCATCGGATTGTCGCTTTTTGGGATAATATATACGATTTAATACTTTAATATAACGTCTATATTCACGGCCTCTCTCTTCGAATATTTCAAATGTTGTTTTGTCTTTATTCCTTGGCTTTTTTGAAGACAAAAATCCTAAGAATCTCCGACGTTGCATAAAAGGAAGTTCAAAAGCCTCTTTATCTCGAGAATATGGATAGAAATCCAAATCTTTAATCTTCATTTTATGTTTTAATTTCACATGTTTATTTGTTCTCAACAAAAAATCAGAAGCTGGATATTCTCCATTTTGAAGGAACACCAAAAAACCATCTATTATGATTTCATTCGTATCAACAGACAAAATTATCATACTATTCAAAGTATCTTTTTGTTCATCGTGTATATATCCATAATCATATGACATATATCTAACAACACGATTTTTCCCATGACATGGGGAAAAGACTTTCATCATAGATGCTTTCCCTCCACTACAATAATCGATAGTGTCAATATTGTCATAGTTTATATCAGCATTATTAAAATAATCTAATAAATAATACTTATATACTGAAGGAATTCTGCAGCTAGTGCAGCTAGCCAATAAAAACACAGAAAAAAAACAAGAAATAAAAAAAGTATATTTCATACAAGCAATCATTTTACACGTCTGACAACTATTTCTTCATAATGTTCACTTCCTGATAACATTTTTGCTCCTTTATCAGAAGCTGTTTATATTTAATTAAAAACTAATTTGAGAGACCTAAAAAATCTCTTAAAAAAAATCGCACTTAAAATATTGATTATCAGTTTGATAAGTGAATAATTTTTCGTAACTTTAAGGGCATCAAACAATAAAGAAATGAATCATTATTCAACAGAACTCACCGATAATCAGACGCAAGTTATAGAAAAGTTTTTAGATGTGCAAGTGCGAAAGCGCAAATATTCTCTAAAAGTATAGTAAACGCAATCGAAGAATTTTTGACTTTTCAAGTAATTATAGTGCCTGATTATACATCGGCTGTCCGATAAAATGCGTACTTTTGCCCATGGTTATGTTTTATATGTGTAATTCAAAGATAACCAAAAAGGACTGAATCTTGCAAGTCAGATTCAGTCCTAATTTTTTTTTGCTTAAAAGTTTTATCGGACACTAATATAAATTTTTTAACCCAAAGAATAGTAATAAACAAAAAACAGGTTGCTTCTGTTGAAGCAACCTGCACAATGAAAAAAAGTAGCGTTTTTCACTATTAAAATTTAGTGCGCATTATTAAGTAAAATTTAAACAGTATGTTCAATATTCCAAACAAAGGCACGAACCCCAACCTCCTCATTTCTAAGATCCAACTTTTTGATGGCACTTAGAAGTGTTTCGACCTTTTCATCCTCGACTACTGTTATGATAACAGAATTCATCTCAGGCCATGTGTGGGTTCCTCTATGAGGTTGCCCTGTCTTGCTACCACGTCCTTGAACTTGTTCAAAGAAGGTGAAGCCACGAATCGACAAAACGTCTAACATATATTCAACACGTTCTGTGTTCGCTTGATTATAAACTATCATTACTGACTTCATATCGTCTATTTTTTCAATTTTAAATTATATGACTAAAGGATAGCATATTATTTCTTACTTTCAGTTTTCTTCTCATCAATATTCATGAAAATAAACTGCTTACGGATTTCTGCTTCGTTGTCTCTTTCTCCATGACGAGACATAACCGCATAAAGGACTGGCACAACTACCAACGTAAGGACAGTAGAAACGAGCAAACCACCAATCACGACAATACCCATCGGAACCCACATCTCTGATCCATCGGCTGTTGAAAGTACCATAGGGATCATACCCAAGATAGTTGTACAAGCGGTCATCAACACCGGACGAAGACGGGACTCTCCTGATAACGCAATTGCCTCATTCAATTCATGACCACGATCTCGCAACAAGTTGATGTAATCCACCAACACGATACCATTCTTCACAACAATACCGACAAGCATGATCATACCCAACACACCAATCATATCCAAATTCGTATTGGTTACAAAAAGGGCAATGAAGACTCCTGAGAAGGCAAAAGGAACGGACATCATGATGAGGAACGGCTTACTCAATGACTCAAATTGCGATGCCATCACAACATACACCAAGATAACGATGATGATCATCAACAAAGCCATATCTGCAAATGACTCCTGTTGTTCTTCGTAATCTCCTCCGATTACTACAGAAACGCCATCTGGCTCTTCAATAGTATCCAATACTTTCTCAATATCTGCAGCTAACTCACCCAAAGAGGTTTCATAAGGAGTCACTGAAACTGACAAGAATCTTTGGCGACTTCTACGTGTGATTTCAGGTGGACCCCAGTACTCTTCAATTTTAGCGATCTCATTCAACTTCACAAGACCCATCTGAGTTGGAATAGTCAAATTCTCGATGTCACTGATAGAAGAACGATTCTCCTCTTTCAATCTCACCAAAATATCGTATTCACTACCATCTTCTTTCAAGAATCCGGCAGACATACCATTCACACGATTACGCACATATTGTGAAACCATCAAAGAAGTGAGTCCATTACGAGCGGCCTTCTCTTTATCCACAATAACCTGCAACTCAGGGCGGTCGTCTTCTCGGCTGATATCGACGTTACGAGCAGTTGGAATCATACTCTCAATTGTTGCCTTGACATCAGCTGCGTACTTGTTGGTCGTATTGAAGTCATATCCATAAATTTCGACTTCTACTTTGCTTTCACCTCCCATTCCACCACCGGAAGAGATTGCAACATTGTAATCTGCCACTTCAGGATATGATGAGATCTCTTTACGAAGTATCTCAGCGATGGTCCATATATCTCTTTCACGGGTGTCCTTCTTTCCGGCATTATAACGCATTTCGATTGTGTTATATTTTGTATTGGAGAAGAGGGCGGACATACCTGCTGCATCATTCATACCACAGGTAGTAGATATTTTCTGAGTCTCTTTGACAAGCTCAAAGAAACGTTTCTCCAAATGACGGGCGAACTTAGCAGTCTCTTCAACTCTTGTTCCTTGGAGCAATTCTATTTTGATATTCAAACGACCATTATCAGAAACAGCCATGAAATCGGTACCAATCTTTCCTGTCAACATAGGAATCAAAGAAATACCAAAGAATATTAAAAGAATTGCAATCGTTATAAGCTTGTTCTTGAGACACCAACGCAACAATTTTCCATACATCAAATCCAATTTGTCCAAAGCTTTAACGATAGTGTTTTCGTAAGAAAATTTATTCTTGTCGTTTTTCTCTATGATCAACTTACCAGACTCATCTACTGTGGCTGCAGGAGCTTTGAGCAACTTTGAAGAAAGCATCGGAACCAAAGTAATTGCGGCTAAAGTAGATGTACAACATACGATTGTCACAATCCATCCCAACTCTTTGAACAACACACCCGCCATACCTGTCAACATGGTCAAAGGAACGAACACGGCAACGATAACCAAAGTAGTCGCGATAACGGAAATCCACACCTCATTTGTTGCATAGATGGAAGCCTCACGAGGACTCTCTCCTCGCTGGATGTGTGTCATGATATTCTCCAAGACCACAATCGCATCATCCACCACCATACCCACCGCGATGGAAAGAGAACACATGGAAATGATGTTCAACGAACTATCGATAAAGAGCAGGTACAAGAAAGAGACCAACAACGAAATCGGAATCGTCAATCCGATGATCAAACTTGCGCGCCATTTTCCTAAGAAGAAAAGAACGACCAACACCACAAAGATAACAGCGTAGAGAACTGACTCTGTCAATGAATTAATCGCATTCTTAATGTCGGTAGAAGAGTCATAAATCTCAACGAATTTCACATCCGCAGGAAGAGACTTCTTCAGGTCTTCAATTTTTGATTTTACTCCCTTACAAATCTCAACCGTATTCGCACCAGTCTGCTTAGAGACCATCAAACGAACAGCTTCTTCTCCGTTCATCTTCTCGTCCAAAGAGAGGTCCTTAATTGTATCTCGTACAACAGCAATATCCTTCACATAGATCTGCTTTCCATCAGGCGTTGTAGATACAACCAAATTGGCGATTTCAGAACTCTCGAAAAACTCACTACGCACCTGTAGACTGTACTGCTCCTTGTCCATCTTGATGCTACCGCTCGACATATTGATGTTATTAGAAGCGATTGCATTTCCGACAGATTCAAGCGCGATGCTATAAGCATCCAGCTGCTTCTGATCAATATCGACGTAGATATAACGATCTGGCTCTCCGGACAACGTAACGTTACCCACACCTGAAATACGGCTCAACTCCGGAATAACCTCGTCATTCAAAATCTTCTCCAAACCTGCATAACTCTCCTTTGCTTGCACAGCAAACTGGATTACTGGCATGGAAGAGGTGTTGAACTTGATGATCAAAGGATTTGAACAACCACTTGGAAGATTATCTTTTGTCATATCGACATACGAACGGATGTCATTCACCACTTCGTCGAGATCTTCTCCCCACTCCAACTCCAAAGCAACCAACGAAAGGTTATCCTTGGATGTTGAATTCATCTCCTTCAAACCGTCGATAGAGTTCAAACTATTCTCCATGTACTTGGTTACGTTTGTCTCTATCTCACTCGCATTGGCTCCTGCATAAGTTGTCATCACCGCAACGTACGGAGGTTCCATCTCAGGGAACTGGTCGATCGGCAATTTAACGTATGCGAAGACACCCATCAGCATCACGGCAATGAACACAAGGATGGTCGTTACCGGACTATTAATAGATGATTTATAAATACTCATTTGCTTTTTCTATTAAATTCAAACAAAAACATTCAGTTTTATTTTTTAGGAGCTTCCTCTGATTTGACAGCTGATGAATCGGTCGCCAAAGAATCAGCCTTTGATGCAGAACCATCTTCAAAAGCACCTGAGATCACCTCAATATCCACACCATCAACCAAACGAGTCTGTCCTTGGGTAACTACTTGTGCCCCCTCTTTAATGTCCTCAGAGAAGACTTCCAAGTAGTGGTCGAAACGTTGTCCGATTTCTACTGTTACACGTTTTGCTTTTCCATCTTCATTCAAGAAGATATAACGCTCGTTAGAACCTGAAAGCTTCAACACAGATTGGAACGGCACTACCAAGACCTTCTCTTTACCTGCAGGTACTGATGTATGGATGTACATACCCGGACGAAGCTTCATCGCACCATTAGGAATGCGTACCTTACATTGGAAAGTATGCGTATTAGAGTCAATGGTTGGGTAGATCACCTCGATTACAGAAGGGAAAACACGATCTGGATAAAGATCCGAAACAATATCCAATTTCATTCCTTGACGAACCTTAGGGAAATAAGCCTCAGGCACATTGATGATAGCCTTCAAAACATTGATTTGAACAACGGTCAAGATCGGTCTTGCACCATTATACAACTCTCCGTTCTCATAATTCCTTGCAGAAACGACACCCGGGAAAGTTGCCTTGAAGAAGGTGTTGTTGTTCAAGAAATCATATTGCTCTTTTGCTTGGTTGTAAGCAAGCTTTGTCTGGTCGTATGCCTGTTGAGTAACATTACCTCCAGCCAACAAAGCGTCCATACGCTTCATTTCAGTCTCCAAATTTGCAAGACTCAATTTTGCTTGCTTCAACTGTGTCTGATCCATGCGAACAAGCAAATCTCCTGTTGAAACACGGTCACCCACATCTTTGTATCTCTTTTCGATAAGTCCGGTCATCGAAGGAGAAACGTTCATAGTCTCATATCCCTCCAATACAGCAGTACACTCAATCACTCTTTCGATGTTTTGAGAAGCAACCACCTCGGTACGCACTTTCTCGACGCGTTTTACTTCCTCTGTCTTATTCTCTGTTTTATCTCCTCCACATCCTGCGAACAACACAGAAAGGGCGATAGACATCATACCTAACCAACCTGATTTTACTACTTTCTTCATACTATTTTTTTTTATCATTTATTCAAAAGATTTCTTAGACTAACATACGCAGAGACCATCTCAAGAAGAGAACTTACGTATGTGTTTTGAGCAGCAACCAAATCCGTGCTGGAAGTGGTCAATGCCATACTTGAGATTGTACCATACTTGAACTTCTCGCTATTGCTGTTGAACACACGTTGCATCACAGCAATATTGTTGGATTGGATCATGAAATCCTCGTATGTAGAAGTAAGGTTGTAGCGCAATTGCTTCTCTTGGATACCAAGGTTCTGCTTAGCATCCTCCAACTGGTTCAGACTCTTAGCATAATCCATCTTTGCGCTTCTGACATCAGCCCAACGAGAACCAGAAGAGAAGATAGGAACGGTCAACTTCAGACCGACAACATTAGGAGGAGTCATGTCTAACGTAGCCTCATCAGAGAAATACTTTTTCTTGTCGAAAGAGTAGTAGGCAGTCAAATTTGGCACATAAGCCATCTTGTTCAAAGCAACTTGTTTCTTTGAAATCTCGACAGCCTTCTCTTGCAAACGATAATCATAATTGTCATACATGTCAAACTCCGTTCCCATCAACGCCAAAATCGCTTCCGGACTGATCACATCCTCCAACTTCTGAGTCAATACAATCTCGTCATCAGCATTCGCACCCGTCATGAGGCGAATAGAGTTGTACAACACTTCAATGGAACGCTTTGCAGTGTTGAGCGCACTCGTCATGGAAGAGACCTGAATTTCGATTTGGTCGGCATCATTCTGCTCTGCGACACCAGCCTTAACCGCATTCAAAGTCATTTTATGTAAGTTCGTTAAGTTGTTTAGATTTTGCTCTAATAATAAAACTGTTTTTTCTAAAGCCAATATGTTGACATAGTAGGTTTCGATGTTAGAAGTAACAGACTGCTCTGTTTTACCGATAGTAGTTTCATATAATTGCTTGGACAATTTTGCCAACTGCACACCCACAATCTGTTGTCCGCCGACGGTAAATGACGCACTTATGGCAAAGTCCATGTATGGAGGCATTGCGATTTTAGCACCCATCATCTCCATGTCATAACCAAGCATATTGGAGTATGTGACATTTCCACTTGCCTGAAGCAACATACTTGCGATTGATTTCCATCTATTTGCTTCAGCTTTCTGAACATCAAACGAAGCGTTCTGGATGGTGCGGTTATGCTCCAACGCATACTGCTTCGCCTCTTCAATCGTAAACGACAATATCGGCTTGGCATCACTGTTCGCCGAGTCCGCTATTGTCGAATCCATAACCTGAGCCGACGCAAATTGAGATCCGCTCAGAAGGATTGCTAATAAAAAGACACCCTTTTTAAATCTACTTTTCATATTATATTACTATTACTTTTATAATCATTATACTTGACTACCTCATCCTTAAAAGTTTCCCGAAAGACTTCAAGACCCTCTTTGGTAGCAACACCACGAAAATAGACACACACCAGAGTCTGAAACAATTCAACATACGAAATTTTCGTATAATCGTAATTTCCGACCTTCATGGACATCATCAAATTATAAAACAAATCTGCCAAAATCTCTGTCGAATATGTCTCTACTATATGCCCATCTCGCTTTGCCTCATCAACCAACTCTCGAAAAGTTTCTATCTGCTTTTTTCTTCCCAAAGAAGATTTTTCAACCAAATCCGGAAGCATCGAGTCTATATCCTTCAAAAAATTGATGCTCACCCCACTCAAATCATTCGCAACAATCCGAAAAAGTGAAACCATAAAAGAAAAAACACAACTCGAATTCTTTCGCAAATCTGCCCGCATCTTTTCCTTTTGCTCCTTCATGTACTTCAAAGATGCTCGAACCAACTCTTCCTTGTCACTGAAGCACATATAGATAGTCCTCTTGGAAACCGACAACTGACTTGCGATTTTGTCCATCGAGACATTTTTAATTCCTTCTCGAAGAAACAATCCAGAAGCTCCTACAATTATCTTTTCTCTGTAAGCAACACTCATGACACAGCATTTACTCTATAACTCAAATTTTATCGTTTTATTTTGTAAAACAACTCAATATCGCCACATAATCATCATTCTGGAATGCGAAATTAAGAGAAAACTTTTAAACAAGCAAATAGTTTTCTCTATTTTTTCTGTTTTTTAACATTATTTTGTACTATGATTATTTAACTGAAAAAATCTCAAAAAAGAAAAAACAGGTATTTGTCGACAAATTTTCTAAACTAATCTATGACATTGGGATTTTCATATAAAAAACAACATCCTCGGAGAGGAAGAACGTTTTGGGTACATCCAACACTTATTTGTCATATAAATGAAAGGCATTAAACAGGTAGTTTTTTTCATTAGAGTTTTCTCACTCTCCGTAATATTCTTCTAAATCCTTATATATGGACAGTTGATTCCTCTTCATATAAATTTCAAACTGGGCATCATCAATATTCTTCTCTATCATTTCAACATACTTCTCTTCCACAGAGCCATCTTCTCGAATCAGTTTGATTACATTCTTCTTCAAAAAATAGAGAATCAGGGTCGTATCTCTTTCTTCGTTATATTCCATTTTCACAAAGATGGAGTCTGAATAAGAGTCGCACAAAACGGTTTTATTCTCAGGATGGATTACAGCTGGATATGACGCAACTGTGTAATAGCTCTTATCGGAGACGTGTTCCGTCGCTGTATTACACTCCGTAATACAAAAAAAAGTATCTTCCATAAAATAGAGAGAGACATTTCGGGTTCTGTTCTCCAACTTCTCTTTTAGCTTATCATCTAAATGTAAGGTGGTAAAGATGAACGCCATCGGGTTGGCAGCATTGTAGACCAACTGAAAATTAATGTCGGTTACACCCCAACCGCCACGCAACTCCTCCTTTGGTACGTTGTTGTATTCGATTCCCTCCACATAGCCTCTTTCACAAGCTGCGAAAAGTAAGATAAGAAGACAAAATGAAATTAATTTTTTCATGCTTAAAACGTAATGTTAAATTCTATGCTCTTCTATTGAAAAAAAGAGGGAGGGCAGAGACTACTCTGCTCCTCCAAACTCCATAAGATATGCTTTTATAAACGCATCAATATCACCATCCATCACCGCCTGAACATTAGAAGTCTGATAATCGGTACGATGGTCTTTCACACGACGATCATCAAAAACGTAACTTCTAATTTGCGACCCCCACTCGATCTTTTTCTTTCCTGCCTCAATTTTTGCGGTCTCTTGCCTACGTTTCTCTAATTCAATATCATACAACTGCGAACGGAGCAATCTCAAAGCATTTTCCTTATTCTTCGGCTGGTCTCGTGTCTCTGTATTTTCGATCACGATCTCATCCTCCTGTCCAGTCAGGACGTTGAAGAACTTGTAATGCAAACGCACGCCCGATTCCACCTTATTGACGTTTTGTCCTCCTGCTCCACTCGAACGAAAAGTATCCCAAGAGATACCTGCAGGATTAACATAAATCTCGATAGAATCATCCACCAAAGGAACCACGAAAACTGAAGTAAAGGAGGTCATACGTTTTCCTTGCGCATTGAAAGGAGAGACGCGCACCAACCGATGCACACCATTTTCACTTTTCAAGTAACCGTATGCAAAATCTCCCTCCACCTTCATGGTTACAGTTTTGATTCCGGCCTCATCCCCCTCCAAAAGGTTTGCGATTTCAACCTTGTAGCCTTTCGATTCACACCAACGGAGATACATACGCATGAGCATATCGCCCCAATCCTGCGCCTCAGTACCACCTGCGCCGGCAACAATTTTCAACACCGCCCCCATCTTGTCCTCCTCCTTACGGAGCATATTCTTCAACTCCAACTTCTCAATCAGATCGAGCGCATTGGCATACGCTGCATCAACCTCCTCCTCAGTTGCGACCTCCTCTTTGAAGAAGTCAAAGGAGAGTTTAAGCTCTTCTGCGGCAGTCTTCACCTCATTGTAGCCTTCCACCCATTTTTTTATCTCTCTGATTTTACGCATCTGCGCCTCCGCCGCCTTTTGGTCATCCCAAAAGCCGGGGTCTTGCGTACGCAATTCCTCCTCTTCGATTTGAATCAGCTTTGCATCAACGTCAAAGATACCTCCTCAACGCATCCTCGCGTTCCAACACATTCTTCAGTTGGTCTATCGTTATCATGTTTATACCTCTTAAAATTAAAACTTCACAAAATTACAATTATTCCTTGTACATTTCCTCTATCTCATCTGCATAATGCATAGAAATGATCTTTCTTTTCAATTTCAACGTCGGAGTAAGCTCGTCGTTGTCGATTGAAAAAGGTGTCGAAAGCAGCTTGAATCTCTTCACCTGCTCAAATGGAGCAAGCTCTTTTTGCGCTTGTTGGATTCTTCCTTCGTAAAAAGAGATAATCTTAGGGTTCTGCAACAACTCTTCATCAGAAGAAAAACTGATTTTTGCAGACTCTGCATAAGCCTTCAAAGTCGGCATCGCAGGCACTATCAATGCAGAAACGAACTTTCTCTGATCCGCCACAACTGCTGCCTGCTCAATGTACTTATCCAACAACAATTTACCTTCCACCTGCTGAGGTGCCACATATTTTCCGTTGGACGTTTTAAATAACTCCTTGATTCGCTCACGAATCACCAAACGACCCTCTTTAGTCAAATAACCAGCATCCCCCGTACGGAACCATCCATCTATAAAACTCTGTTCATTGATTTCTGGTCTGTTGAAGTATCCTTCTGTAATACTTTTTCCTCGTAGTAAAATCTCATCGTTCTCACCAATTTTCACCTCCACCTCTGGCATGATGTCTCCGGCAGAACTGATGTCATAATTTTCGTTAAATGGATTACAACAACTTACGGTTGCGGTTGACTCTGTCAGACCATATCCTGCCACAATATTAAATCCTACACTGTGCAAGAAGGCATTCACCTCCGGAGAAATCGCCGCACCTGCAGTAGGGAAGAATCGACCTCTATCAAGACCCAAGACCTTTTTCAAAACCTTGAAAAGAGTCGCATTGTACAATTTGTACCTTAATGACAACCCGTAAGGAGCGTGTTTTCCCTTACTACGATAACCAATGTTATACTCTTCTCCCACTTTGATGGCATGTCTCATCAGTTTTTGCATCAACGGAGAAAAAGAATCGATCTTTTCATTCACACCAATATGAATCTTTTCCCAGAAACGTGGAACAGCACACATGACAGTAGGACGAACCTCCTTCAAAATCTTTTGAATCTCTTTCGGGTTTTGGTTGATGGCAACCACCATATTACGGTGCATACAGAAATAGCTCCAAGCACGTTCAAAAATATGGCACATCGGCAAAAACGCCAACGACAAATCCTTATCCGAAACATTCTTAAGACGGATGTCGTGGATTTTCATGATATGCTGATAATTTGACTGACGAAGAATAACCCCCTTAGGCTCTCCTGTGGTTCCAGAAGTGTAAATCAGGGTGGTCAAATCATTCTCCGAAAGGCGGGAACGTCTTGCCTCTAATTCATCATCAGCAGAAGAAGACTCCCCATGCTTCATGAAATCCTCAAAGGAGATAGAAGTATCAATCCCTCTCAAATGGATATTAGAATCAACCGCCACAATCTTTTTCAGGAAATTCGACTTCTCCAAAACCTGCGTTGCCACATCATATTGCAACTGTTCTCCTGCAAAAAGAAGTTTGATTTCCGCATCGTTTACGATAAAATCAACTTGAGATGCTGAGGAAGTTGCATACAATGGGACTGCAGTAGCACGAACTGCCTGACAAGCCAAATCAACTGCCACCATGTCCGCCATATTCTGGGAGAATAAAGCCACTCGCTCCTCCTCCTTCACGCCCATTTCAATCAAGGCCTTGGCGATAATGCGAACCTGTTTCGCCAAACTACCCCAAGTAATATCCTTCCAAACACCAGAAACATTATCTCGGTATTTCAATGCAGTCCGGTTAGCAAATTTCTTCGCCTTCTCGAATGCTATTTCTCCGTAATGAGTACAATACATAATATAATTAGTTCTAAATTATTAACAATCTGGATTACTGTTCGTATGTTTCAACTGGGTCACAACATTTCTGAGTTTTTTATCATTCAAGCGATTCAAAGCAATACGAGCCGCCTCCTGATGAGAACTTTTCTTTGAATAGCCCACCCCCTTTGCGACAACCATTCCATTCAACAACACAGACGAGTGAAAAATCATGTTATTTTCATCATCCCTCTCCTGATAGATAGTTTCAAAATCGACAATGACCCGATATCGTTGTCCCCACTCCAACAACTTCGATTTGAAATTCTGCTCCATGACAACAAGAGAATCAATGTCCAAGTATTTCGCAAAAACGACCTCCTTCATGAAACGAAGCGCTTGTTCGTAGCCTTTGTCTAAATATATTGCCCCAAGTAAAGCTTCAAACGCATTACCAAAAACATTCATATTATGATTATAACTAAGCGCATGAAGTTCCATAAGGTTATCAATTCCCATATCGACAGCTACTTTATTCAGTGTCTCTCGCTGGACAACCTTAGCACGCAAAGCCGTAAGAAAGCCCTCTCCTTTATCCGGGAACATCCTGTAAATGATATCAGAGACAACCGCCTCCAAAATAGCATCACCTAAATATTCTAATCGTTCATTATTCTCCTTCTTTCTATCCTTCACAGACTTATGACGAAGGGCTTGGAAATAGTATTCCATACAAACAGGGGCATACCCCAGCAACTCTTCAATTGCGGCATTTGCCCTATCTTGAGTTCCTTTTTCAGAACTGAAAAAAGTCCTCAAACGAGAAAATATATTTTGAAAAAACACTAAAACCTTAAAGATTTTGGTTGACTCCCTGACATTTTAAACAAGTCAGGGACAAAACTTTTTGAAAATGATAGATGCGTTCTGTCCGCCAAATCCAAAAGTATTGGACATAGCAGCCCGAACCACCCTCTTCTGTGGCTTGTTAAAGGTAAAATTCAATGAATAATCAATCTCCGGATCTTCATCTCCTTCTTGATGGTTAATTGTCGGAGGGACGACATCATTCTGCACCGAAAGAACTGAAACGATTGACTCTACGGCACCAGTAGCACCCATAAGATGTCCAGTCATAGACTTAGAAGAACTGATATTCAACTTCCAAGCATGTTCACCGAAAACTTGTTTGATTGCTTTTATCTCAGAAGGGTCACCAACTGGCGTTGAAGTCCCATGGATATTGATGTAGTCAATGTCACCGACTGATAAATCAGCATCCTTAAGCGCATTCTTCATCACCAATGTAGCCCCAAGACCATCCGGATGAGTAGCCGTCATGTGATATGCGTCAGCCGAAGCAGCAACGCCTGCGACCTCTGCATAAATCTTCGCACCTCTCTTTACTGCATGCTCATACTCCTCCAAAATAAGACATCCTGCACCCTCTCCCAATACGAATCCATCACGAGAACCGCTCAACGGACGCGACGCGGTTGCATATTCATCGTTTCTCGTGGAAAGTGCACGCATGGCGTTAAAACCACCAATACCACTCACTGTGATAGGAGCTTCTGCTCCTCCTGTAATCATAACATCCGCCCGACCCAAACGAATCTGGTCAAATGCCAGCCCAACTGCATGCGTCGATGTAGCACAAGCCGAAACAACCCCAAAATTCGGGCCACGGAAATTATACTGCATCGATATATGCCCTGAGGCGATATTTGCGATCATACGGGTTATAAAAAAAGGAGTGAAACGAGGGACTTCCACATTTTGAAGATACTCTACCATATCATGCTCGTACGAACCGATTCCTCCGATACCAGTAGAGAAAATCACTCCTGCTCTATCACAATCAAGGTTTTCTAAGTCTAATTTTGAATCTTGAATCGCTTCCTTAGCCGAATACAACGCAAATTGGGAATATCGGTCATACTTACGCAATTCCTTATACTCCAAAATGCTTTCTGGATCGAAACCCTTTACCTCACAAGCAAAGCGAGTCTTAAACTTAGAAGCATCGAAGAGTGTAATGGGACAGGCCCCACTTACACCCTTTAGCAAATTTTCCCAAAATTGAGAAACACAATTACCAATGGGTGTAATAGCTCCAAGTCCCGTTACAACAACTCTTCTTAATTTCATGAGATTACTTTTGCAAGCTGTTTTCGATATGTGCGATTGCATCACCCACTGATACGATCTTTTGAGCATCCTCGTCAGAGATTTGAACTCCGAACTCTTTCTCAAGATCCATGATCAACTCTACAGTATCCAATGAATCAGCACCAAGATCTGTTGTGAAACTTGCTTCAGGAGTAACTTCAGTCTCTTTAACACCCAACTTTTCTACGATAAGTGATTTTACTCTTGCTTCTACGTCTGACATTTTATAAAAATTTTAGGTTAATAATAAAGTACTGAAAGCAGTACCGATTTTTTTGCTTATTTTTGCGGTGCAAAGGAACGAATTTTTAACGAGATAACGTAACATCTGTTAAGAAATTTTTTCCGATTATGCACACTCAAAAAAAACTGTGCGTAATTTTAACAAATTTTAAGTTTTTAAAAATTTAGTAATTAACTTATATTCAACAACTTAAAAAGAATATGAAAAAAATTGTAATTTTTGCTTCCGGTTCGGGGTCTAATGCGGAAAATATCGTAACATACTTTTCCAAAGATAAAAATATATCATTTCCTTGTATTTTATCAAACAAGGAGGAGGCCTTCGTTAAGGTAAGAGCAGAAAAATTAGGAGTTCCTTTTAAGTATTTCACAAAGGAAGAGTGGAAAAATGGAGATATTTTACGATTTTTGCAGGAGATAGAACCAGACCTGATTGTTCTTGCGGGCTTCCTTCTTCGCGTGCCAGAGGAGATCATCTCGGCATTTCCTGAAAAAATCATCAACATTCACCCTTCTCTACTTCCCAAACATGGAGGGAAAGGGATGTATGGAATGCATGTGCATGAGGCAGTCGTGGCAGATGGCGACAAGGAAAGCGGAATAACCATCCACTACGTCAATGAAAATCTTGATGAAGGCGCAATCATTTTCCAAGCAAAGTGCGAGGTTCTTCCAACAGACACTCCTGAAGACGTAGCTGGAAAAGTGCATGAATTAGAATACAAGTTCTTCCCTGAGGTCATTGAAAAACTGATCTAAGATGATTTGAAGGAATCACTTCTTCTGATAACAAGCTAACTGAATAGAGACGACCCAACGTCTCTATTTTTTATTTCTCGGATGGTGTGAAATGATCTCTTCTCGCAATCTCTTCATGTCTATGTGGGAATATATTTCTGTCGTCAAAATGGATTTATGACCCAACATCTCTTGAATGGCTCTTAGATTTGCTCCTCCTTCTAAAAGGTGTGTGGCGAAAGAGTGGCGAAAAGTGTGCGGACTAATCTCTTTTTTCACATTTGCCACTTCAGCATATTTTTTTACGATGTAAAATACCATGACACGGGTCATTCTACCTCCATTCCGGTTTAAAAAAAGAATATCGGAGTCTTCTCTCTTCACCTCCATGTTTGAACGGTATTCCATCCATTTGCGAATCTCAGAAATAGCCTTTCCAGAGATCGGCACAACCCTCTGCTTGTTCCCTTTTCCAATGACAATGATGAATTTTTCTTTGAAATAGATATTTGAAATGGTTAAACCAACCAGTTCAGACACGCGGAGTCCGCAACTATACAACACCTCCAAAATGGTACGATTCCGTTGTCCCAACATATCTGAAACATCTACTGAATTGATGATGGAATTAATTTCCGCTAACGTCAATACAGACGGAAGATATTGGGGCAATTTAGGAGATATTAGCAATTCAGCAGGATTGACTGCGATTTCTTCTTCAACCAACAAAAACTGATAAAAGGATTTTATGCCGGATATGATTCGAGCTTGAGAACGTTGTGAAATACCTACCTCAGCTAAAGCAACCACAAAATCCTCCAATATCACACGCGTTGCCTCCATGTAAGAAACTCCTATGGAATCAAGATAATTCAATAGCTTAAACAGGTCTTCCATATAAGCCTCAACCGTATTTTTTGAAAACGAACGTTCCAACAATAGGTATGAATGATAACTTTTCACAATCGGATCTTTTAAACTCGGAATCATAAGAAAAAAATTTTTAAAAAACTATTTACGAGTAAAAATAAAGGTCGCACAGCCGCGACCTTTATGATAAAAATTCATGTTGAAAATTCTACTTATATATTCTCCAAAATGCGTTTGAGAACAGTCTGACATGAAATTTCACGATTGGCAGCTTCAGGGATAACCAAAGATTGAGGGCTCTCGATGACATCGTCGGTAACAATCATATTTCTCCTGACTGGCAGACAATGCATGAAGAAGGCATTATTGGTCATAGCCATTTTTTCAGCACTTACGGTCCAATTCATATCTTTGCTAAGAATCTTACCATAATTAGGATCTTGGTAAGCAGACCAGTTTTTAGCATAAACGAAATCAGCACCTTTCAACGCTTCATTCTGGTCATAGACCACTTTCGCACCTCTGACAAACTTTTCATCCAACTCATACCCTTCTGGATGAGTAATGACAAAATCCACATCGGCTTCATTCATGAAATCAGCGAATGAATTTGGAACTGCTTGCGGTAAAGCTTTCGGATGCGGAGCCCATGTCAACACAACTTTCGGGCGAGCAACTTTTTTATGTTCCTCGATAGTGATAAGATCTGCAAAAGCCTGTAAAGGATGGGCGGTGGCAGACTCCATACTAAAGACCGGTTTACCAGAATACTTGATAAACTGATTCAATATCGTCTCTTCATAATCAAATTTTTTATTTTCAAAATTTGCGAAAGAACGAACTCCTATGACATCACAAAACTGAGCCATAACCGGAATCGCTTCCAAAAGGTGTTCTGACTTATCTCCATCCATCACAACCCCCCTTTCTGTCTCAAGCTTCCACGCCCCTTGGTTCACATCAAGCACAATGGTATTCATGCCCAAGTTCATACCTGCCTTTTGTGTACTCAAACGGGTTCTCAGACTATTATTGAAAAATACGCATAAAAGGGTTTTATTCTCTCCCAAGTGCTTATACGCGTACCTATCTTTTTTTACCTCTAAAGCCTCCTCTACTGCTTTGCCCAGATCTCCGAGATCCGACGCCATCAAAAATTTCTTCATATTTTTAGTCGTTATTTCTTTATAATCAATCTACGAGACACTATTTTATTTGATATTACTTGCAAAGTATATACTCCAACAGGGTAACCTTCCATTTGCAAAGAGATATGATCATCCGATGTCTTATCTTCAATCAATACTTTACCCAATTGGTCATAAACACTGATACTAAAGCCATTTACATCTGGAATAGAGACCTCCAGCACATCATTCACCGGATTTGGATATACATGAACGACAGTTAAACCATCATACGACTCCATATCCGTTGCTTCTCCACCTTGACCAGGATCTGGGGTTCCTGATGTTGAACACACTTTTTCGATAGTGCCGTTGGCAGCACCCGGAGTTGGCAGCAAGTAGGTCTCGCCTTCATTGTTTTCTTCGTCACACTCCCAATAATAATAGAGATAATCTTCCGAAACGCCATCAACTCTACCCATAGACGCATTTTGAGGCATTCCTGAATAGTTGACTTGACTAACAATCGTAGCTTCATTGTAACTTAATAAAACTACTGAATTGTCGCTATTAGACATTTTAAAGCCTACATGGTTGGGCCCTCTGAATGGCTTATTATCTGCCCAAAAGACCATATACGAATTAGGTGCTAATTTAGTCTCTTCATATCCATAAGGAACCTGACATTTCATCAAATCATTATCATCCGAGAAATACATTCCAGCTAAATTGATTGTGTCCTCACCCGCATTGTACACCTCAAACCAATCTGGGTGGTTGCCATACTCATCTGCAACTTCCGTTTCGGAATTATTAGACGGAGCAACTTCAGAGATATAGAGCGGCAAAACTAATTCATCAACATTAACCTTTTCAAATACTGCTATAATATCCTTCGAACTGGTATACTTTGCAACCAGACGAGAGGATGAATTAGATTCCACCACACCTTCATAATTCGCTGTAAGTGAAATCTCCAATTTCAGATCCGAACTTTGTGCTTCATGCTGGTGAACCTCAATCGCAATCACATTCTCGCCATCTTTTAGCACTCCTGCAAAATCCTCCAACTTAAATTCGAGGTCTTCTGGGTTATAGCCTGACGATGGAGTGGAATATGTAGGTTCTCCTTCAATATTATGTCTCTTAACCTCTTTCCCATTAATATAGATAACAATTCCGTCATCAAAAGAAACTTTGAAGTTAAGATACTCCAAACCACTTAAAGTGGAAATATTAAATTTACTTCTGAAATAAGCAGTAAGAGGCTTATTGCCGGCATCTTCACCATAATCCAAAACTGTATTGAAACCTACTGAAGAATCATTAGAATTATAACCCATTCTGCCATTTCCAGTCAACCATTCGGAGTCATCAAAATTGACTGCAGTCCAACTCAAATCTTCAAAGCCCAGACTATCGTAAAGGATTCTCCATTCTGATTTCTTATCAAGCATTGATAATGAAGTTGTGCCATCACCCAAATTCCAGTGACTAAACTTGTATCCAACAGGAGGGAAGGCCTCTAAAACAAACTCCTCGCCTGAAATGTACTTCCCTTTGAATGAGGAACCTGGCATCAAATCTCCGTTCATGACAAAACGTGCTCCATCTACATTAGAAGAGAAAGATAAATCAACCCAATCCTCAATGCCGTAATAATCCTTAAGGTACTTATACATATACTCAGGACGATTTTGAGCAAACGACAACATCTTCTCTACTCCAGACATATCTTGAAGAGTGGTGTACTTACCAAACGTAGCACAAAATTCGTTATCGACTCTTTCCGACAAACTATCCCAAACGGCACTAATACGATTATAATCGAGCACAGATCCAAGCTGCAACAAATTTCTATTCAGGAATTTTTTCTTGAATGTCTCATTCTTTATTAGATTACTGAACAAGGCAACCTCCCATCCATCATCATTCGCCCAATTGATCTTCTCTCCACTTCCTGAACTCCATTCAATGGAATTCATAGTGTAATCGCAATAATTTTCACCTCCTGAACCATACAAACCTAAACCAAAATCAGTATCGAACAGAATCCAACGGAAACGACCATTTTCCTTCTCACGCCACAATTTGCTATTGTTCCCCGGCCAATCTGTATTAACAATGAAATGTTCAAAAATAACATAATCAATATATTCGTCCATATCAATGTAAGAACACATCTTCTTGTAGTATTCTTCCGACTTAGGATCTCCATTTTTAGCATATTCAATCATTTCGTGGTAAACAAGCGTATCACCAGAAGAAGCTTGTGCCTTTTCATCGTTAGTCAACTCTATCAAATCTATATTATCCTCATCAACATTGTGATTTGACTCCACAAAAACACTATTTGTTCGCTCTCTTAATCCCATCAAGCCTTGATATTCGCCATTGATATAATATGCGACTGGCTCATAAGCCTGATAGTCAATATCCATCGCTTTAGCAATAGATGCCATAAAACCATCACGACAACGTATCCACTCTGCTTGATAAGCATTACCACCATTTCTGACTTGAACTGCCTCATACTTATCACAACTTTTTTCAGGGAAAAATTTATAGTTGAAAGTTTCATTCCCGGAACCCAATTTCTTTCCTGCTTTGTATTTCATAGATTTAACAGTATACTGACGAGAGCAACCTCCCATTACTGCTGCTTCAGCTTCATGGCTAATCACCTGCTGACCATCTACAATATATTCGAAATTAACGGGTCTGTCCCAGTCCTGCATATAATTTGCCTTACCTGCTGGCAAACAACCCTTGTTCGTTTCCAATCCATTTGTACCAGTAGTGGAAATTCCTACTTCAGCACCTTCAAAATACTCCTCATTAGTTGCAATTGAAACGATAGGAAGTGTGTAACCGCCACACTCATCATGATCCGAATCACCAAAGAAGAAGGAGCCGGTCAAGATCTCACTCGACAACATACCATCAGCATACGCCTTAGCTCTAATTACGGTGTTTTCAGACAACTTTAAAGCTTTGGTGTACAGAGTAGAAGATTTTGATGGTTCAGAACCATCTGTCGTATAATAAATGTCAGCGTCAGTAGAACTCAAGGTAACAGAGATCTCCCCTGTTTTAATTCCGGGTTGTTCCCCTCCAAAAACTGGCTTTTTAACACGATTCCTACTCAAACTGGCAAAACCCTCAGAGTTGGCTTTTAATGGTGTTGGCTCCATGTAGCCACCACTCCCATACGACAAATGAGGTTCCATCGCACTGTAAGTCAACGAAGAGACGACCGTGCCTGCCCCATCCTTCAAAACCAAAGTACCTCCATCAGAGTCCAATTTATACGGAGCATGAGCCTTCTCAGTTCTTTTATCAAAGAATATAAGTTTATAGTTTTCTCCCTTTACGACCAAAGAGTGGTCAATTACCCAAGACCACTTGAGTTCGTATTCGCCAGAACTTTTCTTTTTTTCATGAATAATCTCATAGCCTTTCAAATCCACATCCAAGGTGTCAGAATTATAAAACTCCACAAAACCCGGGAAATTATAAGAAGAACTCTTATCCATATATGTAGAGATATTACATGGCATGACTTCATTAATCACAACGGATTCTGCCGCGAACCCACACAAAGGAAATAATACGGCAAATAAAATTGTTATCGTTCTACTCATACACGTCACATTTGATTATTAAATAGTTCTCTAATGACGAGGAATACCCTCGTAACAAATGTACAAAAAAAGTGAATAAAAAAACAAACAACACTAAAAAATTATCCGAAAAATAGATAAGCGACCGATATTGCGGCTATGACTCCCCCTAAATCAGCGACCAAACCGGCAGTTACCGCATACCTTGTCTTCTTAATTCCAACCGAACCGAAATAGAGTGCGATGATATAAAATGTCGTATCAGCTGCTCCTTGAAAAAGACAAACTAACCTTCCCACAAAAGAATCTGCACCATAAGTCTTCATGGCTTCCACCATCATGGCTTTTGCGCCACTACCACTCAAAGGCTTCATCAAGGCAGTTGGAAGAGCATCCACAAAACGGACATCAGAAAAAAATAATGAAAAGAGCCATTTTAGCCCTGCAACCAGAAGGTCCATCGCACCCGAAGCTCGAAAAACACCGATAGCCACCAACATACCCACCAAATAGGGTAATATTTTCACTGAGGTCTCAAAACCAGTTTTTGCTCCATCTATAAATGCCTCGTAAACATTTATTTTTTTATAGGCACCTGCAGCAACAAAACCTGTGATAATTAAAAACAATAAAAAGTTTCCTCCGATTTTTGAAACCAAAAAAGCAGTTTGACTATCCAGACGAGAAAAACCATACACCACCAGAAGGATAAAAACTGAAAGTCCTAAAATCCAGCCTAAAACAACCCGATTCCAAATATTGAGTTTTTGTCGGACTCCTACATATAAAATGGCGGTTATTGTTGAAAAAAAGGTAGAAATCAACAATGGCACAAAAATGTCGGTCGGATTGGAAGCTCCCATTATTGCCCGCTGAGCTAAAATCGTAACTGGTATAATTGTAAGCCCAGAAGTGTTAAGAGCCAAAAACATGATTTGGGCGTTCGATGCCTCTTCCTTTTTCGGATTAAGCTCCTGAAGACTCGCCATAGCCTTTAAACCAATAGGAGTGGCGGCATTGTCCAACCCCAACATATTGGCGGAAAAATTCATGACCAGATGTCCACTTGCTGGATGGTTTTCCGGTATTTCTGGGAATAATTTAGAAAAAAAGGGAGCGATCAAGCGAGAAAGGAAAGTAATCGCACCAGCCCGCTCCCCGATATTCATCAAACCAAGCCATAGAATCATCACTCCCGCAAGAGGGAGGGCAATATCTATAACGGCGAACTTAGACATTTCAAAAGTACTGGAAACTATCTCTTCAAAAACATTAAATTCATGGAATATAAAAAACTGAACGAGAGCAACCACCATCGCCAAAAGAAAAAATCCCACCCAAATGTAGTTCAGCACCATAAATCAAGACTTGTAAACTAACTATCAAAGATCCTTTTTCAAATAATTGATAATTTCATCTTTCTTCACATATAAGAAAGCAAAAAATATACCAAGTAAAAATCCTAAAGCCATACCCATTACTGTATTTTTTATTTTCCCATTTACAGCATGTGGATTGACTTCAAATTTACTGGTGAAAGAGACTCCATTGTCAAAAACATCCCTATCCCATACCAACCTTTGCTTGTGCGTTTCGAGAGCCAACAATTCCTCGTGGTACAACTTCACCTCTCTCTCCACTAACAACATCTTATCAGTTGAGAGTTGAACATCTTTCTTCCTATGGAAATACTCCTTTTTTCTCAAAGAATCCAAGATGACGATCTCCTCCGATATGGCATTAATTTGATCGTCCAATTGCCTTTTCTTCAATTCGTTCTCTTTGATTATCAAAGGATTCTGATTAAAAAAATTGGTAAACATAGTATCCATTTTTGAAAATAAAGAGGTATCTGTACTCAACACCACCAACCTCAAACGATCCGACATGATCATGTCAATTGTGTCTGAAGCGTCGAACTCATCGTTATAGTCGATTTCATTTGGTGTGCCATCTGATAAATAATCAATATAAAAATGGGATTTCACCTGAACAATTTTTCTCGCCTCCTCCTCTGTAATATCAAAGTGTTTTGACAACTTTGAATAATCTCCATACCTCACCTGATCAAACAAAGGGTCTATGAGATTTTTATAAAAATAAGAACTATTGTTGTTTATTTTTATCTCCACCTCAGCCTTGTAGACCTTATTCCACGAAAGGTAAAGTCCGACTCCAAATCCCAATAGGACAAAGAATAGGACTATATATTTCTGCTGAAAGCTTAATCTCAGCAACCAGCCTATAGATGAGAATATTTTTAAAATAATCTCCCAAACTCCTTTACACATACTTCTCAACAAATCAATCAAATCAATCTCCTTGTTCACCTCGTAGTTTTGATTACTTGAATTCTCTTTATTGTTTTCCATACTATCAAATTTTTCGTTTATATTCCAATTATTTTTTTAACCACAATTGGGGATTTAAAAGAGTCTTCTCTTTCCACACTTGGAAAAAAAGCACCGTCTTGGAATTCGTCTCTTGATAAATCTTCCCTATGGGTGTCCCTTTTGTGATTTTTTGTCCATTTTTTACATATATCTGCGTAAGATTCGCATAGACTGTCAAATAGTTTCCATGACGAACTATCACCGCATTATTTCCCCCCGGCACCGAAAAGCACTGGGAAACGACTCCATTGTAAACTGCAAGAGCCTTAGCTCCCTGCACGGAGGCGGTTATATATACTCCCTTGTTATTCAAGACCACATCCTTCAATACCGGATGAGGCTGTTTGCCAAACTTTCCAGTTATAACTCCTTTAACTGGCCACGGCAAAAGTCCCTTGTTTTTTTCAAAACCACCTGCAATCACGCTCTCCTCATTGGACATGGCATAGGTCGAAGTCGTCTTTGAGGTTGTCGCCGTTTTCTTCTGTGTCTCCGTTTTCTTCTTTTGGGCGGCTTGCTTACGGGCACGTTCAGCAGCAGCGGCGGCTTGTTTCGCCACCATATCTTGAATCTTCCTATTCAGGTTGTCCGCAGAGATTTGCTGCCTTCTCAACTCTTCTTTTAGCTCTTTTTCCTTGGTACGAAGAGAGGCGACCAATTTACTCTTCTCACTCTTTTGAAAAAGGGCATACTCTTTCTCTTTCTCCTGTTCTTTCAGCAACCCTTCCGTCTTCTCTTTCAACAAATTCACCTTATCTCTTTTCGCCTGAATATCCTGACGAGTTTTTGACAAAGTGATGGACTGCTGTTTTCTAAGCTCTGCAAGACTGGATAGATACTGAAACCTTCTGTATCCCTCCTGAAAACTTTTACTGGCAAGGATATAGAGGAATTTGTCCTGCTGACTTTTAGTAATATATGCGTAGTATATCATATCCGCATATTTTTTTCTCTTTATATCATACTTCTCGGAAAGAGCGGAAATACTCTGATTAAGAGAATCTATTTGATGGGTAAAACCTAAAATTTCACGAGACCTGCGGTCTATTAGCATATCACGATACTCAATGTCTGCATTGAGACGTTCCAGCTCCTGCAATCCTTGTTTGGCACTTTTTTGTGTGGCAGACAACTTTTTGTCGGTCGAACTCATCTGGTTCTTCAACTTCTTCTCTTTCTCTTTGAGCGTTTTGATCGATTGGGCAAAAACCTCCCCAGACCCTTCTATCAGGTTTACACCCAATATCAGGATCAACACCATCATCAATATATTCCTCAATCGTTTTTTCACGGTATTTACTTTACATTGGTACCTAAAAATGATGCCATGCTCTTGAACTCCACCATCTCATATCCTTCAGGAATCTTACAATCAAAATTAGCAATCTTATCCAGCTCAATTTTCTTGTAGTAGATTCCCATAACCCCGAATGGATCTTTCGAGAAATTATAATACAAAGAAATATCCAACTTCCTTGGAAATTTTTTACCCATCAGTTTTTCTGAAAAATCGCCGTACGACCATCTTACAGTTGATGTTTTATCAAATGCAGCTCCAGAGACAAGATCTGATGCTTCATTCAGGACATATTCCAAAGATGACGTTTCATACAACCTCTGCGCCAAACGGGTTGTTCCTACTTCTACAACCTTAAACTCTCCCAAATCCGTAGTAATCCCTTTTTCTCCCCATAACTGGTTCAATAAAATAGATTCGATACCACTATATACACCCTCTGGTGGCAATCCCTTTAACAGATTACGAAGAGTGCTCCGCGCATATTTTTTCTCCATTCGGTTCAACACCATCACATCATCCTTTGTCACACAGATTCTGGCAACTTCCATCCCCAAAATTGGCTGGATTGAAAAAATTATTACGCTATCCCTTAGTATCCGAACCTGACCTCCGATAGTAGGCAACTGCTGACCTTCATTGGGAAAAGTAAATGAAAAATCCACATTCGCGCTAAACGATTGAAACGTCTCCGTTTCCGGAGTCTTCACAATCTCTTCCGCCATCTTTCGGGTTTTACAACCACCCAAAAGAATAATAAGGCAAAGAAAAGAAAAAATTATATAATTTCTCCCATTTATGGGATTTTTTTTAACATTATTCCACATAAGTTTCTCCTTCAACTTTTAATTTTAATTTTTCCAGCCCGTCATAAGGGGTCTCTTCTTTTAATCTGATTTCGAGAGCCTCTTTCCATTTTCGAAGGTAGGAAGATTTGCCCTCCCCCATTTTAAACAAAATGTCTCCATAATGTTCTAACAAATCAGGGTCTGTAGCTCCGCCATTGTTAAACGCCTGTTCTATGTAAAGACTCGCCATCGAATACTCCCCCCTTTTAAAACATATCCAAGCGTATGTATCCAGATATACCGGATTTTTAGGATACGCCTTTACGGTGATGAGGCTCAATTTCTCTGCCTTATCCAAATTCTCACCATTCAAACTGAGGTAGTAGGCGTAATTATTCATCGCCATGATATTTTCAGGATTGTAGACAAGGGCTGAATCATAGGAAGCATAAGCCAACTCCTTCTCCCCCATACTGAAATACAAATCCCCCATCACTGCAGAGATCGTGGATGACGAAATAGGGTTCTGTTGTTGCAAGGCATAATCCAATGCGACTTTCCACTCTTCGATCGCCAGACTATCTTGTTTGTCGAGACGATATGCCATTCCTAACACATAACGGAAATCTACATTGCGAGGGAAAGAGACCAATGCCATCTGACAAACCTCCTTCGTCTTCTTCAGATTTGAACTTTGGGAATAGTAAGTAATCAATTCTCTCCAAACATCTTCCTGTTTCGGATTTATATCCAAAGACTTTTGGAAATAGTCAAAACAAGTGGTATCATCTCTCTGAATCAGAGCAAAACCATAGGAAAAATAAGGGGAATACTCTTCTGGATACTCTTTTATGAAACTTTTGTAGATAGAGTCAGGAAGGAGGTCAGGCTCGCTAATCGTGAGAGAAAGCAAAGCAATCGACCGTACATCAAAAGAGGAATGAGGATTATTGAAGGTCGACATATAGTATTTCCTTGACAATAAACTATCCCCAATATTATCCAAATATTTTGCATAGACAAACTGCAATGAAGGGTTATCCCCATTTTCCTTAAAAGCTTTTTGGAAAACTTTATTTGCGGCAACCGTATCATTCAACGCACAATACATTTCAGCCTTGAACGATACATAATTGAAGTTGTCGGGCTGATACTTAATCAGTTCATCAATTTGCTTAAATGCCTTTTTCTTCTCGCCTTGTTTAATATAAAGTTTAAATTTTTCTTCGACGATAGCAGGGGTGAGTTCCGTCAGTTCAGCATAACGATCCAAAGCTTTTATACTGCCCTCATAATCTTTTTGATAATCCAAAATAGAAGCCAACGTCAAATAATAATTTTCAGCATGCTTGGAATCTAACTCGATCAGATTTCTATAAGCCGCTACTGCTTCATCATATTTCTCCGACCTCATCAAAAGCTCTGCCAAGGCACGCTTATAACGTATGTTGGTAGGATTAGCGTTCACCGCTCTTTGCGCATAGGTCACGGCACTCGTATAGTTCTGTTGCATCGAGCTGATGGTCGCCAATTCAAAGAATACAATTCCGGCATGGGGGTTTATCAAAAAACATTTGTACAAATAGTCCATGGCAGAAGGCAAGTCTCCCGACAATTTCGCACAAACCGCATTTGAATAAAAATATTTAAATCGGAATTGCTCCTTGTCACTCAACCGAACTTCGGCCTCTATATTTGTCCTTTCTGCCTTCTTAGCAAAAACAGAAGTCCCCGCACAGATTGCAAAAACCAGTGCGAACGAAATTATATGTCTGAAAAAACGGTTCACTAAACTATCTCAGATTATTTTTTCCCTGTATGGCCAAAGCCTCCCTCTCCTCTTTCTGTCTCGTCCAACACCTCTACACTCTCCCATGCGACGTGTTCATGTTTGGCAACGACCATCTGACAAACTCTCTCGCCATCCTCGATGGTGAAAGGCTCATTTGACAAATTAACCAGTATAACTTTTATCTCTCCACGGTAATCTGCATCAATCGTCCCCGGTGAATTTAACACCGAAATGCCATGCTTGGCTGCCAAACCACTACGCGGACGAATTTGTGCCTCATAGCCTTCTGGCAACGCAATAAACAATCCTGTCGGTATCAACGCACGACCAAGTGGCTCCAAAACTACCGGCGCATCAATATTCGCCCTTAAATCCATACCCGCAGAAGCTTTCGTCTCGTAAGCCGGAAGCGCATGCTTTGAACGATTAACTATTTTTACTTGCATATCTAAATTCTATTTTCAAAAACAAATTACCAAATTAATCGTCAAAGTTAATAAAGTTTTTCGTTTTATTCATGTTTAAAAGCCATTATGGTTATCTTTGCATGAATTTTTTTCATAATTTTTACCAAATGAGTAGCTGGAAAGAGAGAACTGAATTATTATTGGGAGAATCCGCAGTTGAAATTTTATCACATAAGCACGTCCTAATCGTAGGTGTGGGAGGTGTGGGGGCATACGCTGCTGAAATGCTCGTGAGAGCCGGCATCGGTGAAATCACCATCGTCGACGCAGATAATGTCAACGAGAGCAATCTCAATCGTCAGTTGATCGCTTTGCAAGATACTATCGGGAAAGCTAAAACTGATGTGATGAGAGAACGGCTACTAAACATCAACCCTCAACTGAAGATTCATGTCTTGAATGAATTTTTGAAAGATGAGAGAACTTTCGAGGTATTGGACGCAACACACTACGACTACGTGGTCGACGCAATTGACACGCTCAGTCCGAAAGTCTTCCTGATTCATGCTGCCCTGCAACGCAACATTCCAGTCATCTCGTCTATGGGAGCTGGAGCTAAAAAAGACATCACTCAAATTCGTTTGACAGACATATCGAAATCCTTCAATTGTGCTTTGGCGAAGATGGTCAGGAAAAGATTGTCGAAACTGGGGATAAAACGAGGATTCAAATGTGTTTTTAGTGCCGAACTGGCGGATGAAAAGGCGGTAAAATTGATTGACGACGAACAAAACAAAGTTTCTACGGTCGGTACGATTTCGTACATGCCCTCCACCTTCGGGAACTACATCGCTTGGCACGTCATCGGGGAATTGGCAAAAATCAACTAAATACATACCTTTGCAGCCACAACATATATCCACCTATTTAAATTCTATGAATATGATGAACTGGGAAAAACTAATCTCCACAAAACGATTTGGACTGGAAGATATACATAACTCAAAACAAGAGATTAGAACCGAATTCCAACGTGATTTCGACCGCCTTATCTTTTCTGCTCCTTTCAGGAGAATGCAAAACAAAACTCAGGTCTTCCCTCTTCCGGGCAATATCTTCGTCCACAACCGGCTCACTCATAGTCTGGAGGTCTCATGTGTAGGACGTTCGTTGGGGAATACTGTACACCGGCTACTCCTCCAAAAGCATGGCGATTCACTCTATCAAGGGACTTCCCAAATAGGGGATATCGTCTCGGCGGCGTGCTTGGCTCACGACATGGGGAATCCACCCTTCGGGCATTCGGGAGAAACTGCGATTTCATCATATTTTTCAGAAGGGAAAGGAAGCGAACTGAAAGAAAAATATCATCTTTCTGACAGCCAATGGAACGACATCATACACTTTGAGGGAAACGCCAACGCTTTCCGACTTCTGACCCACCAATTTAATGGCAGAAGAAAGGGGGGATTCGTACTCACCTATTCGACAATCGCATCAATCGTCAAATATCCATATCAATCAGACTATATAACTGAAAAAAAGAAAAAGTTCGGTTTTTTCCAAAGTGAAAAAGAGGATTTTGTAAAAATAGCGGACGACTTGGGCATGATTAAGATTTCTCCATATAAATACGCCCGACACCCATTGGTCTATCTTGTAGAGGCTGCGGACGATATATGCTACGAGATCATGGACATCGAAGACGCTCATAAAATGAAACTCATTACGACTGAAGAGTGCAAAAATTTACTGTTAGATTATATCTCTGAGGAGAAGAAGGAATCTAAGATTGAAAAGATGATGAAGGTGGGAGATGAAAACGAACAAATCGTCTACCTCCGCTCCAGTGTGATAGGAATATTAGTCGATGAATGCGCTAAAATTTTTGTCGAAAATGAGGAGGCTATAATGAACGGCACATTCAATTCCTCCCTGATAGACTCTCTTCCTGAACCAGTGAGCGAAGCCTACAAAAAATGCCAGAAAATATCCTCAAAAAAGATTTATCATTCGAAGGATGTTGTGGATGTGGAAATCGCAGGTTACAACATCATCTACACATTGATTGAAAAGAGTATCAATGCTGCCTTCAACCCTCAAGAAGCATATTCAAAACTGCTAATCGCCCGCATTCCTGAACAATATGAAATATCTGAAGAGGAACCATATAAAAAAATCATCGCAGTACTCGACTATATTTCCGGAATGACCGACATATATGCGCTGGATCTCTATCAGAAACTCACAGGAATGAGTTTGCCAACTCTATAATTCCACGGTTTCATCGGAAGAAACGACCGACAACAGGCAATGACTGGACGGGCAAATCTCTTTTCAAAACGACTACGACATATAGGGCAATGATCAGCACATTCTGCACATACTTCCATACTCCCTCTAATGGAGAAAAGTATTGTACAGCCAACAACAATAGCGTAATCGTCAGATAGAAGAAAATAGATTTTAAATCATAATCTATCTTATAGTATTTCTGCCCTATGAAATAGGAAATCAGCATAATGACAAGATAGCAACAAAAGGATGCCATCGCCGAAGCGATATAACCATGACTTGGCACAAACAGAATGTTGATGATCAGGGTTATCAAAAGACCTATCAAAGAGAAAACGGCTCCAAATTTCGTTTTGTCAATCAGCTTGTACCATAATGAGAGATTGAAAAAGATTCCTTGGAACAAATAAGAAAAGAGAATTATAGGAACAACACGCAAACCTTCCCAATAATCGCTCCTGATCAAATATTTCAGAACATCAAGGAAACATATCATTCCTAAAATGATTAGGAGAGAAAATATAATAAAAAATTTCATGGCATCGGCATACTCCTTTTTCTTGTCCTCTCCTTTGTTTTGTGCGAAAACAAACGGCTCGTAGGCATACCTGAACGCCTGCGTAAAGACCATCATCACCATGGCAACTTTAAAACAGGCTCCGTATATACCCAGCTGAACATCTGCTTCAATTCGATCGGGCATCAAATAGGGGAAAATGATTTTGTCTATTGTTTGATTCATAATTCCTGCTATTCCCAAAACCAAAAGCGGAAGAGAGTAATTCAAAATACGCTTGAGCAACGAACGGTTGACAGAAAGCTTAGATTTTAGGACTTCCGGCATCAGCATCAACGTTACAAACAAAGTTGAAAACAGGTTTGACACAAAAACATAACCCACACCATAATCAGGGATATAAAACCATGAGACCGTCGAAGGATAGTTTTCAAGCAACCAAGGACAAACGAGTAAAAAGAAAATATTGAAAAAGATATTTACCACAATCATCAACAACTTGATTATGGCAAACCTACCGGGCCTGTTCTGATAACGCAGATAAGCGAAAGGAATTGATCCAAAAGCATCGAGCGAAACAATCACCGCCATCAGGGTGATGTACTCAGGATGTTCGGAATAGCCCAATCCATCGGCGATTTCTTGCGAAAATAAAACAACAAAAAAGGCAAATAAAAAAGAGGTGAAGCCGATACACCATAAAACGGAACTATAAACCGACTGTGCATCTTCATCGCTTTTGTTGACAAAACGAAAAAAACCAGTTTCCATGCCATAGGTCAAAATCACAAGAAGCAAAGCAGTCCAAGCATACAAATTGGTCACCACACCATACTCAGCGGAACTCGTCAAAATATAAGTGTATAAAGGGACTAAGCACCAATTTAGGAACTTCCCTAAAATACTGCTCACCCCATAAATGGCAGTCTGCTTTGCCAAGGATTTCATCTGCGACATGACTTGTATAAATTTTGATGGGTAAAAACTGGATCAGAACCGCATCATATCTCTGCGGATTTCATCTCTATCAAAGCCTCCAACGCCAAACGGTAGGAATCCATTCCAAAACCTAAAATGACACCGGCACAGGCTGGAGAAAGGAAAGAGTGGTGGCGCACCTCTTCTCTCTTGTGGACATTGGAGATATGAACCTCAATCACCGGGCATTTTATCGCACGAATAGCGTCGGCGATAGCCAAAGAGGTGTGGGTATAGGCTCCTGCATTTAAAATTATACCGTCTGAAATAAAACCGGTCTCATGAAGGGTATCAATCAACGCACCTTCTGCATTCGACTGGAAATATGAAATATTAACATCGGGATAACGCTCTCTAAGGGTTTCCAAATAATCCTCAAATGACTGCGAACCATAAATTCCCGGCTCTCTTTTACCTAACAAATTCAAATTAGGCCCGTTGATAATCATTATATTCAACATAACTTTCTATTTATAATCTACAAAACAAATTCTACCTCTTTGAAGAAATAAGATCGTTCTTCTCCATTTTCTAATTTTAAATGTAATCGCCCATTGGGTTCTACATCTTTGATTACTGCACGAAATTCTCCGTTGGAATCGTAATATTTTGAAAAGAGATCTTTCCTAAAAAGCATATTCATATAGACACACCTGACCTGATTGAAATCTCCATTATAAAGAGCGTGGACTTCAGACAATATTGCATCTACAAGTTTATTCAAAAGGGATTGCCTATCGAATTTTTCACCCGTGATGAGTGAAAGAGAGATCGGATTGGGTAAACTGTCATCGAATGACGATTGATTTACGTTCAACCCCACCCCAACAATGGCGTGGGAAATCTCCCCTCCCATCAAAGAGTTTTCAATTAGGATTCCAGCGATTTTTTTCTCTTTGAAATAGATGTCATTGGGCCATTTCAGAGAAAAATCTTCTGAAGGAAAGATGGTTTTTAAAGTTTTTAAAAGTGCTACGGCTACAGCCTCTGAAATATAAAACTGTTCTGAAATTTTCACATTTCTCGGTTTCAACAAGATACTGAAAAGGAGGTTTTCACCCTTTTCGGATAGCCACGTATTTCCAATCTGCCCTCGTCCTGCTGTTTGAGAATCCACCCAGATGGTAAACCCCTCCTCTATCGCCTCATCTTCACCCAACAATCGAGTTAAATGGCTATTAGAGGAGTCAGTCTCATCAAGATGTAGAAAAACAGGTCTCATAGAACTTTCTTTCTCAATTCTGGTTTATGAATGGTCACCTGCGACTTTTCTTCGACATCATCGGTGAGCCAAACGTTTCCTCCGATGACGCTATCTTTACCAACAGTCACACGCCCTAATATCGTCGCATTGGCATATATGACAACATTATCCCCAATGATGGGATGCCTGTCTCCCTCTTTTTTAGGATTACCAAATTCATCCAATTCAAAACTCTTAGCTCCTAAGGTCACACCTTGGTAAAGCTTCACATTTGTACCAATGATACAGGTCTCTCCTATAACGACTCCGGTTCCATGATCAATCGTGAATCGCTCTCCGATCTTTGCTCCGGGGTGAATGTCGATTCCTGTTTCGGAATGCGCAATTTCACTTATCATTCGAGGGATGAGCGGAACTCCCAATGTAAGCAATTCATGTGCGATACGATAGTTTGAAATGGCCTTAAATGCGGGATAACATAAAATGATTTCTGAATAGCTTTTTGCTGCAGGATCGCCATCATACGCAGCTTTTACGTCAGTAATGAGTAAACGTCGCAATTCAGGCAATTTTTCCATAAAAGCGTCGACAACCTGCTTCGCCTGATTTTTTAAGCGATAACGATCGTCCGTCTTAATATCTCCAAAGACAAACCCTGCATATACCTGCTCTCTGAGCAATAAAGAGAGATTATCAATATTAACTCCGATATGATAAGACAACGTCTTCAAATTCACACAATGGGAACCATAAAAGCCGGGAAAGAGAATGGCTCTTGTGACATCCACGATTTCTCTCAAAACATGACATGAGGGATAGGAGTCTTCGTCTCTTTTTTCGTGATAAATCTCCTTTAGGCTATCAAATTCTGAAAGTTTTGAAATAACTGATGACATTGACATTTTTTTCGCAGATAAGTAATTACTTTTTTTTTATTATAAACGGTGAATCTATATAACTCGCCCAAAGGGTTATCATCGACAGAAGTGTTTAGTGACACACCATGTGTAACCCAACATGATCTCATGCGAACCAT
>CALFTM010000031.1 GCA_937916355.1 uncultured Bacteroidales bacterium | reverse complement strand
CCCGCTAGCGCCGATGGTACTGCGACCGTGGGAGAGTAGGTCGCCGCCCGTCTTTTCAGAGGGGGATGTCCGTGTGGATGTCCCCCTCTTTTTGTTGAACATGGAGGAGTATAGAAAATAAAATCTTTGTTGAAATGTTTGCGTCCACTTGCAAATTTAATCCGAAAGAAAACTGAAGTGATTTTGGTTTGTTAGGATGTTTTTATAAAAACTTAAACAACAGGGTAATGAAAGAAGAGACAATACTAAAAAACGAATGGGTGAAACGTTTTGATTTAACGGCAGTCACTCAATCAAAATACTATAAAATTGTAGGTTGTTTTGCTATAGGTTTTGAACTTTGGAAGATCCGTGGTGAAATACAGCCACATTTTGTTATATATCCTCTATGGCTAGAGGATGTAAAGGAGTGTTTTTGGGGTCCTTTCCTTTATCATCATATAAGGGATTCAAAAGGTTTACCTTACTATCTTTCGATCTCCGAAATGTTAGAAAAGAAAGAAGAGATTTTCCAGAATGCTGAAATCTATTTGAATTTCGACATGAAGAAAAATATCCATAAGAACGATCTTCTTAGATTTTTAGATTTACATTTGGAAAGATATGATATCCCATACGATCAAAGGATTGTAATAGAAATGAAGACACGTATGGCAACGTTTCTAAATGATGAATCGTTGTTTGAACAAACGGTTGCGAATATGGAGTCTATTTATGCTGATAAAAGAATTTTCATGGAGAAACATTTTGCTAAATCTGATGATTGGAAGAACTTTTTAGTATCTATTTTCTCTAACAGCCAAGCAATGTTAGACAAAATCGAGGAGAATATAGCCAATGGAAAAATCAAGAAAAAAATTGAATTATTGCCTTGAATATAAAAAACGGCACTATCCATAATTTTGTGTAAATGTAGAATACGGGATTCAGAAAAGAATCTTGTATTTTCTTTCTTGTTTTTTGTGAAACATAAAATAATGTAAGAACGTGACAAAGTTGTTCATGGTTCGATGCTGAGAAATAGGCTTGAAGGTATTTTTTTAAAATAATTAACAAAAATCATATTAAATCTCTTGAAAGGATGATATAGATAAAAATATTCGCTAAATATTTCTTATTTGGCGGATTTTTACCTATCTTTGTTTAAAGAGATGAAAGGAGAAAGTGTTCTCCAAAAACAAATTTTGCGAAAGAACTCGCAGAACCGTTACTAAATAAAGGCATTAAAATCTGTTACATACAAGTTTACAATGACCCTGTCACAACATTTAAAAAAATGTTGCATAGAGGTGTAAACGAAGGCAGGTTCTTACCTTGTTTATATTTCTTAAACGGAATGTTGGTGCAGAACCATAGACCTAAAATGGTTGCAGCAGAGTTAGGAGGGTTGAGTGGGTTCACCTACATGGGCATAGACAATACCGGGAACGTCACGAGGGAGAGTCTACTGGACGCTAAGGAGGCTGAAAGGGCTTTCGACTACGATATAACATTAAGTCAAATCATTAAAATGCATGAGTATGGAAGAGAGTATTTGGATAAAGAGAGAGAGAGAACTGAGAGCTCAAGACAAACTGGAGGAGCTCGACAGGATGTACAAGGAGGAGCTGGGTTTCCAGACGCTGCTCCCCCAACGAGAGATAATGAAGATACCATTGCCGATGTCGTACGAGGACTACTTCATGTTGAAATGGCGCTACGGGTACAGCTCGGGAACAGCCTATTGCACAATGCCGGAGCCTTGGAGAACCCAATGGCTGGATTTGGACGAGAAGGAGTTGAGCGAACTTGGGATGGATCTGATGTGACCGATGAGGTCGTCAACCCCAAGGCGATCAAGGACGAGCTGATAAGATGCGCCAGAAACGGTGAATCGAACCCGGACCTTGCGGAAAGGGCGGAGTTCATCTTTTTAGGAGAGGAACTATTGTTTTTTGTGTAACTTTGGAAATCTCTAAGAATCAATTATTTTATAAATTTGAAAATATGCCGATTGATAAGGATTCATTTTACGAGTTGTTATGCAAAACGCTTGATCCACGAAGCGGTAAGATTCTGCCGATAGACAAAACAAATGAAAGTGGTTGGAGAAAGGTGCTCGACATAGAATGGAAAGGTGGTATCCATTTTATGGTCTTCAGTTCTAAATATTGCTGGGGGTACAGTCATGTTATGCGAGATGGACAGGACTTATCGCCATCGTACCGCATCACTAAGCCAGATGATGATTCTATCAAATGTTTGCAGCACATCATAGATGATATAGAAGATGGAAAGTATAGAAACAAGAAGACTTTGAGAGAGAAAATAAAATTATTTGTAGAAGAAAATGGTCTTGCTTCTTTTATGAACAATACTAAATGGCGTGAATTGATAAATGACATCATGGAGAAAGCTCCTTGGGATTGTGTACAGTATAAAACTTTATTTGAAAAATCTGCGCCTAATTATTTCTGGGATTTGCACTATGATGAGGATCTTGTGTATAAGGCGTTGGAGTTGTCGGAGATAGAATGGATGAAAATAAAGCATGTACAGGTTATTAGTGAATATGTAGGTCGGCTTGTGCCAAATAAAGTGCAGACTTATGATCATAAATCTTTATTTATGGAGATATTGCAGAAACACAGTATTCCGTATGAGTATGATGAGTCGGAACAAACTTTCATTGTTTACGGGTATAAACATTAACCTAAGAGACGGGGTCGGAAGCTTAGATTGTTTAATGTTTATGGTTTATCAAGGATTTTTTACTACCTTTGTGAAAACTAAAAGATTTAGTAGTAGCCGTAACGAGGTTCAGACAGCTCGCTAATATAAACGAATGAATTTATAGAACCTCCCCTAAAAAATGTAGTTATGATAAGAGGTTTTTGGATGATATTGCTGTTTTTTCTCCCTTTTTTTTCTGTTGCTGTTGAATCTAATCAGAAATTACCTTCCAATGTCGCATCTGCACAAAAGGATAGTTTTACTTTCACTTATGAAGGAGAGACCTTTGAGTTTGTCAAAAATGAGAGTGGAGGGGTGACTTGCGTGGATCATGTTGAGAAAGATGAGGATTTTGTAAAAATAGATTCTGTTGCCGATTCTTTTTCTGAGGACGACTTGGTTCTGTCCTGTTTAAAGAATCCTGTTATGATACCAGCAGAGGTCTGTTTTGAAGGACAAATTTTCCCTGTTACGAATATTGATGCTGCTTTTTTTCTTAGTTTTGTAAGCCATGTTGTTATCCCTAATACTGTAAAAACGATTGACGATGGCGCGTTTGGAATGTCTATCTGTTTGAGTAGAGTTGATATTCCCAACTCAGTTACTCATATCGGAGATTATGCATTCTCTTCAACTTCTATAAAGAAGATAGATATACCTCAGTCTGTGGAAAGTATCGGAGAAGATGCTTTTGGTGGTACTAAGATAAAGAGAATAAAGCTTCCTGAGGGTTTGGACAGCATTAAGAAAAAGACATTTAGTTCGTGTAGTCAACTTAAACGGATGGTTGTTCCGAAGTCTGTTGTTAGTATAGGAAAGTATGCTTTCAGAGATTGTAAAAAACTTAAAAGTATTTCTATCCCCCAATCCGTTAACTCTATTGAGTATGGTGCTTTTTTTGGTTGTTTGAAACTGAAAAAAATAAAGGTGAGTTCAGAAAACCAACATTTCTTTTCTCGTCGAGGCGGACTATATACGAAATCAGGAGATACATTGGTGGCATTTCCCAGCATGGACGATCGGAATCGAAAAATTCTTAAAACAGTAAAACATATAGGAGAAGGAGCATTTGCGGAATGTGGATATTTAGGGTCTTTTGTTATCCCGAAGGGTGTCGAGACTATTGGTGATGGAGCATTTCAGCGTTGTGAGTTTGATGAGTTAGTGATACCTAATACGGTTACAAGCATTGGCAATTATGCTTTTGCAAGGAGTTATTTTGAGGATACTTTGAAAATTCCTAATTCCGTAAAAAGTTTGGGGGATTATGTATTTGACAGTTGTAATGGAGAAGTGATAATTTTGCCTAATTCTGTAATCTCTATTGGCAATTTTTGCTTTTCTTCAGGATTGCTGGAAGAGGTGATTTTGTCAGAATCTTTAAAAAAGATAGGGAAAGGGTGTTTCTATGATTGCCCAATAGATAAACTCGTTATTCCACAGTCTGTGGAAAGCATTGGAGAACAGGCTTTCTGTGAGACAAGATTTTTGGAGTACATCGAGATGAAACGAGAAACCCCACCAAGCATTGCAAGTGGTGTTTTTGAAAAGTCTGCTATCCAGACCATCTATGTTCCAGCAGAGAGTGTCGAGAAATACAAAACAGCGGAGGGATGGAGCGAATACGCAGAAAAGATTCGTGCGATAGAATCTAATCAACAATAAAAGAGAAGCGACCTCAAACGGTTTGTCTGATTTGAAGCCAGACTTTGAGAGGTCGCTTTGATTTTAGAGGGTTCTATAAATTCACTGTTTGCAATTGATAAAAAGTATTTATAGAACCCCAGCTTTGAAAATTTAGTCTTGGAAGAGAGGGGTGCTTAGATACCTGTCGCCTGTGTCGGGCAGTATCACAACAATTTTTTTGTCCTTGTTTTCTTGTCGTTTTGCCAATTGGATGGCAGCCCATAAGGCGGCACCGCTTGAGATTCCAACCAATACTCCCTCAGTTTTTCCTACCATTTTACCATATTCATAGGCCGCTTCATTGGTTACGGTAATGATTTCGTCGTACACTTTGGTGTCGAGGATTTCAGGGATGAATCCTGCTCCGATACCTTGAATTTCGTGCGCTCCGGCCTTGCCAGTTGATAAAAATGCGGAGGAGGCAGGTTCTACAGCAACAACGCTGATATTGGGATTTTGTATTTTTAGGTATTGACCGGTTCCTGTGATGGTTCCGCCGGTTCCGACCGTTGCTACCAATATGTCCACATCCCCCTCTGTGTCTTCCCAGATTTCCGGGCCAGTGGTTTCGTAGTGGATTTTTGGGTTTGCGGGGTTGGTGAACTGTCCTGCAATAAAACTATTGGGAATGGTAGCCGCCAACTCTTCCGCTTTTGCGATTGCGCCCGCCATTCCTTTTGAACCTTCCGACAGTACCAGTTCAGCTCCAAAAGCTTTCATGAGTTGTCTGCGTTCCACACTCATGGTTTCGGGCATTACGATGATGAGTTTATAACCTCTTGCGGCTGCCACACTTGCCAGTCCGATGCCTGTATTGCCAGATGTTGGTTCGATGATGACTGCATCTTTATGGAGTTTCCCGCATTTCTCCGCCTCGTTGATGAGCGATAATGCCACTCTGTCCTTGATACTACCTGCAGGATTGAGGTATTCCAGTTTTGCAAGGATCTTACAATTGAGATCGAATTTTTTTTCGATGTTGGACAACTCCATTAAAGGAGTCTTCCCTATCAGCTGGTCTGCCGATTGATATATTTTACCCATTTAATTTCAGTTTGGTGATACAATATAAAAACTTGGCAAAAGTAGGAAAAAGTTTTAAAAGAGTTTTTTTTCGGTTCGTAAAATAGGTTGTTGTGGTGTTAAAAAGTAAAAAAATGCAACTTTGCAAAATTGAAGATTTCTTTTTTTGGAAAATTGTCGCTATATTGAACCCGATAAAGTTTTGTTGAATTTAAATTGGTGTGATATGAAACATATAGGACTACTTTTTTCAGTGTTGATTTTTTGTTTTTGTCCATTATGGGCAGAAGTGGTGTTAGTGAACGGGATTTATTACGATATAGATTCGGAAAAACAGACTGCGAAGGTGACTTTTAAACCATACGGTGATGATCCTAATGGTTGGATGTATTATCCAGAAGACTCTTTGTATGTGGGTGAGGTCGTGATTCCTTCTGAATTTACATACGATGGCTTAGAATATGCGGTAAATTCGGTGGGAGACAATGCTTTTGCAGGAAGCGAACTGATGACAACATTGCAGTTGCCGGCTTCTGTTGTCTCCTTTGGTTCTTCCTGTTTTTCTCTATGCAAGGCACTCTATTCCGTCAGTGTCGATGCGGAGAATCCCAAGTTTCAATCTTATAGGGGTATTGTTTATGAAAAAGGGAACTTGTCGTTATTCTTTGCTCCCCGTGCTCTCAGTGGGACTGTC
This sequence comes from uncultured Bacteroidales bacterium, assembly GCA_937916355.1. Lineage (GTDB taxonomy): Bacteria > Bacteroidota > Bacteroidia > Bacteroidales > Paludibacteraceae > UBA1181. The sequence goes on along the minus strand of CALFTM010000031.1, from coordinate 46,406 downwards.
GAGTTGTTGGAGGGAATAAAAGAGATTCCAAGTTCTGCTTTCCAATATTGTACCTTAGCTGCCATTGCCATCCCTAATAGTGTCGAGGTCATAGGAGATGGGGCGTTTAATAGTTGCTCTGAATTGGTGGATGTGCAGTTTGGCACTGGCTTGAGAGAGATTGCTCGAGATGCTTTTTCTCAGTGTCGTTATCTTCAAATCTTGGATTTCAGTGAGACGCAATTGAAGAGCATCGGATCAACGGCATTTATGGATTGTGGGGATTTGAACATCGTCTATTTGAGTGATTGTCTTGAAACGATCGGACGAAGTGCTTTTCGCGATTGTGATTTGATCGGGATTTCATTACCGGCGACATTGAAGACAATTGATGAGAATGCCTTTTTAGGTTGTGAGCGGATGACGACGGTAATCAATAATAGCAGTCTGAAAATTGAGCCGGGTAGTGAGGCGAATGGGTGTGTGGGCTTATATTTGCCTGTAGAAAATACAAACTCATTCGATTTGAATAGTAAGAGGCCATATTTGAAGCAAGTTGACCAGACCGTCTATATTTACAATGTAGAGGGAGAGAAGGTGAAGGTGTATGATTTAACTGGAAGGGTGCTGTATCGAACAGAAAACGCCACAGGAGATCTCCATTTGAAATTAGAGAAAAAGGGGCTGTACATTGTAGAGTTGGGTGATGAAATCAAAAAAATCACTCTGAGGTAGGAATAAAAACTCACCATAATATTAAAAGTGCATTGCGGGTTGGGCTTACTTGATAGAGAAGCCCAAATCCGTAATCGCTTTTTTTACAGCCTCTTCGTCGAAATCTCCTACGACTGAGAGTGTGCCAGTCGGAAGGTCTGCTATTGCTGATTTTACACCCTCCACATCTTTGACCGCCTTTTCAATGTTGCTTTTGCAGTGGTTGCATTTCATGCCGTCTATGTGCAGTAGAGTAGTTTTTGTATTGTGTTTTCCGCAATTGCATTCTTCTCCACACTCGTTTGAGCATTCCCCATTTCCACAATGGCAATCATGTGAGCTGTCGTTGCAATTGTCTTCGCAGCATTCCCCATGACAACCGCAACCCTCTTTTTTGAAGTAGCGGCGGAATAGCGCATTTAGAAGGAGTATCGCTAATGCGATTGTGCAACCGATATGGAAAAATGAGGTGCTTTCATGGTCACAACTTCCAATTGCGGAGAGTGGTTCTAAAAACCATTCGCGAGGTAGCAGATAGTCTATGCCTAATCCAAACAATATCGCTCCGATGATGATGGACAGAAGATAGAGCAAAAGACTTTTTCTACCCATCACTTTCCCGATTACCAACATGGAGGCTACATTCACTGCCGGACCTGCCATGAGAAGTACTAACGCAGCTCCCGGTGACAATCCTTTCATGATCAATGCAACAGCAATGGGGATTGAACCAGTTGCGCAGAGATACATTGGGATTGCACAAACCAATACGAGGAACATCCCTAAAAGAGAGTTGTCTGCAAATGAGGCGAAAAATGATTCGGGGATGAAAACGGTAATTAGTCCGGCGATAATCAAACCGACCACCAGCCATCGCCCGATGTCCTGCATCATTTCCACGAAAGCATATCGAAGAGCGGTTTTAAGTTTTTCCTTCCATCCTTTGGAGGTGTTTTCGGTTGACGGTTTATGTGACTGTTTGACATTCTCATCTTCCTTCGTCAGTTTGTTGGTTACCCATCCTCCCAAAATGGCAGTTGTAAATGCCGCCAGTGGACGAATCAATGCGAATGGTAGCCCCATGAGCGCATAAGTAGCGATGATGGAGTCGACCCCAGTTTGTGGCGTGGCAATCAAGAAGGAGACCGTCGCCCCCTTTGAAGCCCCCTCTTTTCTTAGAGACATGGCGGTAGGAATTACGCCGCACGAACAAAGCGGTAACGGGATTCCCAATAGCGTAGCATTCAGAACACCGCGAAATGAATTGCCCCCCAGATAACGACGATATAGCTCCTGTGGCAAAAAGGCGTGCATCAGTCCTGCTAACAAGAATCCTAGTAAAATGTAGGGAGACATTTGGTTAACCAAATCAAATATTTCTTTCATTGTCGTTTCTGTTAAAAAATACGATTGTTCTATGTGTGCAAAGATATTACAAATATCTTTGGGATTTCTCAATGTGAGTGAAAAAAATTTTTTTGTGAAGGGGTATAAAAAAACAAACCCTGCATCTGCAAGGCTTGTCTTCAATAGAAAACCATAAAATTTTATTAAGAGGTTTCACAACCGTGGTGCAAATATACTTGTTTTATTTTGTATAAACAAATTTCAGAGTGTTAAAAAATATGTAAAGTTTCAAATATTTTTATTAGAGATGTTTTTAACGACCATCTCGCATGATTTACAGTCGAAAATCAATTGAAATTTTTGTCCGTTATTCATTAAGAGGAACAATTTTTCAGGAACCCTCTTTGTAGGGTTCTCCTTAGGACATCCTCCAATGGCATATCGTATGCAATGTTTGCAACGCATGAGTTCCGCATCATTAGGCTCTTTTTTCTCTAAAGAGTTTTCCACGGAAGTGATTCCGTGCATTTGATAGAACGATTTCGATTTGAGGTTGTGGACATTCCCTCTGTAATCTATCCGTTGAAGAGGGAAAGGGTGTTGAGTCTGTTCAAACTGTGATTTTGCGACGACTCTGTTTTTTTCTCTCTCATTTTCCAGTTCGCTAATTAAAGTTCGTCGAATTTCCGCAAGTCGGGCAGCTGGAAGGAAAAATATATCAGAGGTCTCTATCTTCACATTTGTAATGGTGAAATTTGTGTTGCCGCATTTTTTTAAAGTCTGTGTGATGTTTTCAGTTTGTTTTACAGGGTTTTCTGCCAAAATTTTTTCTATTTCCCAGTTTCTGTTTATCTGGTTGCCATCTTCGTCGATAATTGAGAACCGAAGTCCCTTCTCCTCTTCGTAGATGAATATCTCAGCAGAGATTTTCCTTTCTGCACTTTTTTTGCTCAATAATCGGTTGAAGTTTTGGTCGAAATTTCTGTAAAGTATGGTTTTTTCCGGAATGAAGATTCGTTCCGCAGGAGTGATTTTGTTTCCCTCTGCCACATTGGCCTTAAAACCTTCAAATCTTCCTTGAGGGTTGAGGAATGCAAAACCGTCTCCGTTGTTTAAGACTTTGTCAGTTTTGACGAAAATGTTTTTTCCGTCGCTTTTTCCAATCGTACCGATTTTCTCACCTAACGATTTGGGTGTGTCAAAGGAGGTTATCTCTTTGTTCCTTCCGTGTAGGAAGTAGTCTGTAGAACCTCTATGAAAACTTTTTTCCACATCGGGCGTGAAAAAAAAGGTGCAGGAGCCAGAGCTGGCTTTTTGGTAGCAATCGTGGAGGGAAGGAGCATTCAGCACCTCGTCCAGTTTTTGTCGGTAGTAGGCCGTCACATTTTTGACATAGTCCACCTCTTTCAGTCTGCCTTCGATTTTAAGCGAAGAGACACCTGCATCGAGCAGTTCTCTTAGATGAGCGGAGAGGTTGAAATCCTTCAAAGAGAGTAGGTATTTATCTTTTATAAGAATGTTTCCTCTCTCATCAGTCAGTGAGTAGGGGAGACGGCATAGTTGTGCGCATACCCCTCTGTTTGCACTTCTTCCGCATACACTCTGACTGAGGTAACATTGTCCGCTGTAAGAAACACAGAGTGCTCCATGTACGAACGCTTCCAGTCTGACAGTTGTCTTTTTGCTGATTTCACGAATCTGTTCGATGGACAATTCCCTTGCCAGCACCACCTGTTCAAATCCTGCTTTTTCGAGGAACTGTACCTTCTCCACACTGCGGTTGTCCATTTGTGTACTGGCGTGCAATGGAATAGGAGGTAGGTTCAGTTGGGTGATGCCAAAATCCTGAATGATGAGAGCATCCGTGCCGATTCCATATAATTTATGAATGAGATCTTCGCTCTCCTCCAGTTCTTTGTCCGTTAAAATGGTATTCAGTGCCACATAAACTTTTGCGTAATATTTATGGGCATGTTTGATGAGTTCTTCAATCTCGGAGAGGGAGTTGGAGGCGTTGGCTCTCGCACTAAAACGAGGAGCACCGATGTAGACCGCATCTGCACCATGATTGATGGCCTCTATTCCATGTTCTGCAGTTTTAGCAGGAGCGAGCAGTTCGATTTTTCTCATCTTCGTAAGAATCGACTATATAGGACAACCCTCTCCTGAAATATCATTGATATTAAAAGGAGTCTGTTGATAAACGAAATAATTGAGCCAGTTCACGAAAAGGAGGTTTCCGTGGCTTCTCCATCTGACGAGTGGTTCGTTCTGTGGGTTGTCGTCTTTAAAGTAGTTGCGAGGTATCTCGATAGGAAGACCGTTGTTTAGATCTCTGAAATATTCATCACGCAAAGTGTTCGGGCTATATTCGGAATGTCCCATGATGTAAAACTCACGTCCGTTGCGCGCCTCCACCATGTAGACCCCAGCATCCTCCGATTCTGCGATGAGTTTCAGTTCTTTGTTTTTCAGGATGTCCTCTCGTTTCACCTCCGTGTGGCGGCTGTGCGGAGCATAAAACACGTCGTCGAACCCTCTGAAAATAGGGTTTGTGGCATCTAATGTTTTATGTTTGAAGACTCCGAACATCTTTTTGTCTAACTTATATTTCGGAATTTGGTAGTGTTGGTATAATCCAGCCTGAGCCGCCCAGCAGATGTAGATCGTTGACCACACATGACATCTGCTCCAGTTGAAAATCTCCTGAATCTCATCCCAGTAGGAAACTTCCTCAAAATCAATATGCTCCAGTGGCGCACCTGTGATGATCATTCCGTCGTACCTTTGATCTTTCACCACTTCAAAATCCTTGTAGAACATCTGCATGTGTTCTATCGGAGTGTTTTTAGAGGTGTGGCTTTTGATTTTCATGAACTCCAATTCGATTTGTAATGGCGAGTTGGACAAAAGTCTGATGAGATCTGTTTCCGTTGTGATTTTTAGCGGCATGAGGTTCAGCACGATGATTTTTAATGGTCTGATGTCCTGATGCGATGCAGATGCACTATCCTTTACGAAAATATTCTCGTCTTCAAGAAGTTTGATTGCGGGTAAATTATTAGGTATGTTTAAAGGCATACGACGAAATTTTTTATGTGGAAAAAATGTTTTACGCTATTTCTCGTTGCAAAGGTACGTTTTTTTATGCTTTTTTGCGATTGCAATGCGTTGTAAATTTTTTTTTCCCCTTTTTGTTTTTTAATTTTGCAGATATGGGAAGATTGATGGCAATAGATTACGGAAAAAAGCGAGTCGGCGTGGCTGTGTCTGATCCTTCGCAGATTATTGCGAATGGTTTGACGACTGTTGCGTCGGGTGAGATATTTAAGTTTTTGACGGACTATATGTCGAAAGAGGTCGTGGACGTGATAGTTGTCGGTCTGCCCAAGACGATGCAGAATGAAGAGTCTGAGTCGATGAAGTATATCAAGCCGTTTGTTGAAGGTTTGAAAAAAAGATTCCCGAATATCTCGGTGGAGATGCACGACGAGCGTTTTACGTCAGTATTGGCGCATCGGGCGATGCTTGATGGAGGTTTAAAGAAGATGGATAGGCGTAATAAAGCGTTGGTCGATGAAATCAGTGCGACTATCATATTGCAGTCGTACATGGAGTCGAAAAGAAATTTCGGGTTTTGAAGAAAAATAAAAAGAGGTTGAAACTGAAAAAATAATAGTAAAGATGATATATCCAATAGTGATTTACGGAAGTCCGGTATTGCGGAACGAAACTAAGGAGATCTCTCCAGATTATCCTGATGTGAAGAAATTGGTAGATGATATGTATGCGACAATGTATAACGCTGACGGTGTGGGTTTGGCAGCACCTCAGATCGGGTTGTCTATTCGTCTTTTCGTCGTTGATGCGAGTCCGTTGGAAGAGGATTTTCCAGAGTGTAAAGGATTTAAAAAGACCTTCATCAATCCGGTGATTGTGGAAAGAAGTGAGGAACTTTCGTCCTTCAACGAAGGATGTTTGAGTCTGCCCGGTGTGAATGAGGCGGTTAAGCGTCCTGTTAGTGTTCGTGTGAAATATTTGAATGAAAATTTTGAACCGTGCGAAGAGACTTTTGAAGGCTTTCAGGCGCGTGTTGTTCAACATGAGTATGATCACTTAGAGGGGCATGTCTTCATCGACCATATTTCACCTATCCGAAAGCAATTGAACAAAGGAAAACTTTCAAACATGGTGAAAGGGAAGGTGCGTTGCCATTATAGAGTGAAATTGGGGAAATAAAAAAATGTAGATGGACGCAGAGCTGAAAATTTTAAAAGACAGGTTGTCGAAAGACTATTCAGAAGAGGTTTTGACCGCTTTACAGTCTTATGTGGCCTCCCATCCTGATTGCGATGAGGCGTATTTCCTTTTGGGTAATGCCTACCGGCGTAGTGAGCGGTGGGGAGATGCGATGAACGCCTACCAGCAAGCGATGGATTTAAATCCCGAATCACCGGCGCAGTTGGCTTATAGGTCGATAGTCGAGGTGTTGGACTTCTATAATAAAGATATGTTTAATCAGTAAAGTAAAAGAATCTAAAATAGTGTAATATGGAAATTTCGAGTAATGTAAAAAAAACGATAGTCGTTGTTTTTCGTATCCTACTTGGTTGTGTTTTTGTCTTTTCAGGATATGTAAAGGCTGTTGATCCATTAGGGTCAACTTACAAGTTTCAGGATTATTTGGCTGCCATGGGGCTTGATTTTCTTGCTCCGTTGGCGTTGGTTGCGGGAGTGTTGCTGGCGGCATTGGAGTTCCTGTTGGGAGTTTGTCTGTTGTTGGGAGCAAATATCAAATCGACCTCTATTCTGACTTTCCTCCTCATGTGTTTCATGACACCGCTGACATTGTGGATTGCGATAGCAGACCCTGTTTCTGATTGTGGTTGCTTCGGTGATGCTTTGGTGATATCCAATTGGGCAACATTTTGGAAAAATGTGGTTTTGATTGTGATGGCGTTTGTCGTAATGAAATGGCATGAACATAGTCCGAAACTGTTCTCTCAAAGGACAGAGTGGATCATTGCGATAGCCTCTGGAGCCTATTCAATATTGATTTCCATCTATTGTTACTTCAACCTTCCGATCGTCGATTTCCGTCCATATAAAAACGGAACGAATATTCCAGAGTCTATGGAAGTGCCGGAAGGAGCACCGGTTGACGAGTATGAGACGACCTTCATATTTGAAGATGCTGATGGTCAACGTAAGAAAGTGTCGATGGAGGAGTATTCTTCTGTTGATACAGCGGTTTGGAAGTTTGTTGATTCGGAAAGTGTGTTGACAAAGAAAGGTTATGAGCCACCTATCCATGACTTTACGTTGGAACATCCTGAAGATGGCGATATTACAGAAGATGTTGTGACCAATCCGGGGTATACCTTCTTGTTGGTTTCTTACCGAGTAGAAGGAGCTTCTACAATGAAGCGCAAGGAGATCAACGCAATTTACGATTACGCTCGTAACAACGGTTATGGTTTTTATTGCTTGACGGCTACCGGTTTGGAGACTACCGAGATGAGGGAGTACAAAGTTGAGATGGGTGGCGTTGAATATCCGATAGTCAACACCGATGAAATTACCCTTAAAACCATTGTGCGTTCTAATCCGGGATTGGTTTTGATAAAAGATGGGGTGATTATCAATAAGTGGAGTAATAAAAATATGCCGTCATTTGATGAACCATTGGAAAATTCTCCGAGAGGTGAGGTTCAGACCCCTAATGACATGAGGGTGATATTGTTATCGTCTTTGTTCTTCTTAGGAGTTTTGGTGGCGTTGTTCGCTTTAGATAAAATTGTTTCGCTAATTGTCGATCGTTTTGTAAATTTGCAAAAGAAATAAGACAGAGAGATATAATAAACTAATTATAATAATTTCAATTACAATGAGAAAGAATATTGTAGCAGGAAACTGGAAAATGAACAAGACTCTTCAAGAAGGTCTTGAGTTGGCAAAAGGTTTGGACGCAGCTTTGAAGGGCGAAAAGCTCAACTGCGATGTAATCATCGGAACTCCGTTCATTCACTTGGCAAGTGTAGCGTCTTCAATCGACACTAAAGTTATCGCTGTTTCAGCAGAAAACTGTGCAGACAAGGAGTCTGGTGCATACACAGGAGAAGTTTCTGCCGCTATGGTTAAATCAACAGGTGCAGAGTATGTTATCTTAGGACACTCTGAGCGTCGTGAGTATTACAACGAGACTCCAGAGATCTTGAAGGAGAAGGTGCTTTTGGCATTGAAGAACGGTTTGAAGGTTATCTTCTGTATTGGAGAGAGCTTGGCAGAGCGTGAGGCTAACAAGCAAAACGAGGTTGTAAAGGCTGAGTTGGAAGGTTCTGTTTTCAACTTGTCTGCTGAGGATTTCGCTAACATCGTGATTGCATACGAGCCAATCTGGGCGATCGGAACTGGTAAGACTGCGACTGCAGAGCAAGCTGAGGAAATCCACGCTTACATCCGTTCAGTAATAGCTGACAAGTATGGCAAAGATGTTGCAGAGAACACTTCTATCCTTTACGGAGGTTCTTGCAAGGCTTCTAACGCACCTGAGTTGTTCGCTAAGCCAAATATCGACGGTGGTTTGATCGGTGGAGCTTCTTTGAAGGTTGAGGATTTCGTAGGAATCATCAAGGCTTTCTAAGAAATTTTGGAATGATTATGATGGGATTGCGCCTTATGGGGTGCAATCCTTTTTTTTAGCCCAACCATTTAGGATTCTAATTGCAATGAAAATATTATCTTTGTAAAAAAGAATTGTATGAAAAGATATGTTGTCATAGTGGCAGGAGGTAAGGGACTTAGAATGGGAGGGGATATTCCCAAACAATTCTTGCCGGTAAAAGGGAAACCAATTCTCATGCGGACGATAGAGCGTTTTGTGGAGTATGACGAGAAGATTGAGGTTCGCTTGGTGCTTCCAGAAGCTCATTTTGAATATTGGGGGGGGGTGTGCCGTGAATATGGTTTTACAACTTCTCATCAGTTGGTGAAAGGGGGAGAGACCCGCTACCATTCAGTCCGCAACGGTTTGTACTCTATACCAGAAGGAGAGGCTCTTGTTGCGGTGCATGATGGCGTGCGTCCGTTTGTCTCTATAGAGACTATCGCAACGACTTTTGAAGAGGCTGAGAAGTGGGGTGCTGTAGTGCCGGTTATTGATTCCGTTGATTCCTTGAGGCAGTTGGAGGGGAACCGGTCTGTCGCAGTAGATCGCTCGCTCTATAAACTTGTGCAAACTCCGCAGACCTTCCGGTATGACATTTTGAAGAGAGCGTATGACCTCCCTTATCGAGAAATATTTACAGACGATGCCTCAGTTGTTGAGGCTTCGGGTGTAGAGGTGAAGTTGGTGGAAGGAAATAGAGAAAATATAAAAATCACGACCAATTATGATTTGAAAATCGCTTCTGCTTTGGTCTGATGCCATTTGAAACAGATGATTGACTTAGGAAAAGAGATAACATATTTGCCCGGTGTAGGTCCTAAAAGAGCTGCGCTCCTGAAGTCGGAAGCGTCAGTCTCAACATACGAGGATCTGCTCTACTATTTCCCTTATCGTTACATTGACAGAAGCAAATTCTATGAGATTGCCGAGCTGAATGCCTCCTCTTCTTTTGTGCAAATAAAAGGTCGAATCGTAGATATTCGTCTGCAAGGCAGCGGAAGACAACAGCGGGCAGTGGCGATCTTTTCTGATGGGAAATCCGCCATGGAACTGATTTGGTTCAAAGGGGTGAAATATGCAATGGAAAAATACAAACAAGGTCATGAGTTTGTCATTTTCGGTAAACCCACTTTTTATAATGGAAAAATCAACATGGTTCACCCAGAAATGGAGACCGTTCTGGAGGCGAAGAATAAACTCTCTTTAGGCGGACTGCAGGGAATGTATTCTACGACGGAAAAAATGAAATCCAATTTTTTGAACACAAAGGCGATTCAGAAATTGGTGCTTGAAATCATCCGTACATTCGACCATGATGGAGTGGAAGAGACAGTGCCTGAATATATCTGTTCTGAACTTCACCTTATGCCGTTGAAAAACGCTTTGGTCGCTATCCATTTTCCTAAAGATTTGAATGAACTCCGACTTGCACAATTTCGCTTGAAATTTGAGGAGCTGCTTTTTATTCAATTGAACATTTTAAGGAATGCTAAGATTCGTGAAAAGAGGTTCAAAGGACTTCCGTTTTCAAAGATAGGACATTATTTCAACACTTTTTATAGTGAGCATCTGCCATTTCAGTTGACTGACGCGCAAAAGCGTGTGCTGAAGGAGATTCGGGCTGATGTGGGCAGTGGACGGCAGATGAACCGTTTGCTGCAGGGGGATGTGGGCAGTGGTAAGACGCTGGTGGCGGTCATGTCCATGCTGATGGCACTTGATAATGGTTACCAAACTTGCATGATGGCACCAACCGAGATATTGGCAACACAACATTATGAGACAGTTAGGGGACTGCTTGAGCCTTTGGGCGTTTCTGTGGAGTTGCTTACAGGGTCGACAAAGAAGAGGGATAGAGAGCGGATTTTGACCTCTTTGGAGGAGGGGACTCTGCAGTTGCTGATTGGAACCCATGCCCTGATAGAAGAGAGTGTTGTCTTTAAAAATTTAGGATTGGCGGTGATTGATGAGCAGCATCGTTTTGGAGTGGCGCAGAGGGCGAAATTGTGGTCGAAAAATCATCAACCACCACATGTGTTGGTGATGACGGCAACCCCGATTCCGAGGACATTGGCGATGACCTTATATGGTGATTTGGATGTCTCAGTGATAGATCAGCTTCCTCCGGGACGCAAACCGATCCGTACCATTCATAGGTATGATACGAAAAGAGGCGATTTGTACCTTTTTATGAAACAAGAGATTGCGAAGGGCAGACAAGTCTATATCGTTTTCCCGATGATTCAGGAGTCGGAGAAGTTGGACTATGAGAATTTGGAGGCTGGGTATCGTCGGATGAAGGAGGTGTTTCCGGAACCAGAATATCATATTGGAATGGTACATGGGAAGATGAAGCCGTCGGAGAAAGATAGTGTCATGCAGCAGTTTGCCGCTGGGGAATTGAATGTTTTGGTAGCTACGACGGTAATCGAGGTGGGAGTGAATGTCCCTAACGCCTCCGTTATGATGATTGAGAGTGCCGACCGTTTTGGTTTGTCTCAACTGCATCAGTTGAGGGGAAGGGTTGGAAGAGGCTCTGACCAGTCTTTTTGTGTTTTGATGACATCCGTGAAATTGTCTAAAGAGAGCAAACAGCGCATGGAAGTAATGGAACGCACCTGTAATGGATTTGAGATTTCAGAGGTGGATTTGAAGATGCGAGGTCCCGGAGATTTGGAGGGGACGCAACAAAGCGGAGTGTCGTTGAATCTAAAATTGACAAATTTGGCGACCGATGGACAGATTGTCCAGTTGGCGAGGGATGTTGCGAGAAGTGTCCTGTCGGAAGATCCCGATTTGATGTTAGAGAAGAATCGCCAGCTGAATTTAAGAATTCAAAAGATGACGAAGGATAGTGTGAATTGGGGCGTGATTAGTTGAAAATTTTTTTTTGCTGATAAAAAACGAAGAGACACCCCGAAGGACGTCTCTTCATTTTTTTTACTGTTAGAGTGATTATTGAGCAGCCTCAACAACCTCAGCAGCAGCCTCAACAACTTCAGTTGCAGCAGAGTCAACGATTGCAGCAGCAGAATCAACAACTGCAGTAGCAGCAGAATCGATAACCTCTACAGCAGTAGCAGCAGCAGAATCAACAACAGCAGCTACAGTAGAGTCTGCATTTTGGCACTCACTCTTAGGTGTTTCCCCACCGCAAGAAGCAAACATTGCAGCAGCGGCAACAGCGAAAAATAAAACTACTTTTTTCATTTTACTAATTGGTATATAATTAAACAACTTTTCTTCGTATGAAAGAATGCGCAAATTTAGTTGTATTTTATCTAAACTGCTTTTATTTTTCTCTTTTTTTGCGTTGAAAATGTAAAAAAATATTAAAAAATGATGTGTTTTATTTTGTTGAGGGTTAGTGCAGTAATGTAATTTTGAATTTTTTTTTGGAAAATGTTACAGCATGTAAAATTTTTTATAAAAAAATAACGAACGACATCACGTCGTCCGTTACCCATTAGTTTATGAAAGAAAAAGTTACTGATTTTCGTATAAATATCTTTTGATACTCTTTTTAGGAGTTTTCTCAAATTCAGTAGGGTGGATGATGAATTTAGTCACTTGCTCGTATGCTGCAAGTTTTTTGTTCAAATCCAGTCTGTGCTGCTCCATGATGCTTTCCAACTCTTTGTGGTCGATGCCCATTTCGTCCATGGAAGCAAAATCCGGATATACCAAAGCGACAATCTTGTCGTTTCTTTGAACCACGATACTTTCAGAGACGAAAGAGAGGTTGTTGATTTTAGACTCGATTTCCTCAGGGTAGACGTTTTGTCCGGAAGCAGTCAAAATCATGGTCTTGGAACGACCTCTGATGAAGATGTTGTTGTCTTTGTCGATGATACCCATGTCTCCAGTCTTCAACCAACCATCTTCTGTAAATACGCTCTGGGTGGCTTCTTCGTTTTTGTAGTAACCAATCATTACGTTTCTTCCTTTTACAAGGATTTCTCCCGGAATGGAGTAGGGATCTTGCGAATCAATTTTCACCTCTACGTCGTCGATCGGTTTACCAACAGAGTGGGGCGCGTAGTTGACGGTGTCCACACTGATGAGAGGGGCGCACTCGGTCATTCCATATCCAACAGTGAATGGGAATTTAATTTTCACAAAGAAATCTTCAACTTCTTTGTTGAGAGGAGCTCCTCCGATGACGATCATCCTAAATCGGCCTCCGAAGACGTTGATCAGCTTGTTTTTGATTTCTGAATAGACGCGGTTGGAGAGGATAGGGATGTTCATCGCCACCTTCATGGTCGTTTTGTTGAGCAGAGGCAACAAGTTGTTTTTGTATATCTTCTCGATGACCAAAGGCACTGTGAATATGCAGTCTGGTTTGATTTCGTCCATTGCCTTCAACAACACCTTCGGACTTGGTATGCGGGTTAGGAAAGTGATATGCCCTCCTGCGACAAATTGTGCGATGAAATCGAATGCGCAACCATAGGCGTGAGCCAAAGGCAGGAACGAGAGGATTTTGTAAGCTCTACCCACCAAGTTGGTCTTGTATGCGTAGTCAATCTGACAACAGATATTTTCTCCTGTGAGCATAACCCCTTTGCTGAATCCAGTTGTTCCAGAGGTGTAATTAAGGATGGTCATTGCGTTGCCATCTTTATCTTTGAAGTTGAGAGAGTCTTTGGTGAATCCGTTAGGGTAGGTTTCCTCAAAACTTTTCTCCAAATGCTTCATGGTCATTTGGATGGTTTCTCCTGCCGCTTGGTAGATACAACGGAAGTCAGAGAACGAGAAAACTCCACGAACGAGCGGCATCTTGGTCTCGTCCAAATTATCCCATTGATTGTCACTCAAAAACACAAGTTTGGATTCAGAGTGATTAATGATGTGCTGCACGTCATTGGGGTGGAAGTCTTGAAGAATCGGAACAATCACCGCACCATAAGAGACGGTTGCGAGAAAGATGATTGCCCATTCTGGCGTGTTGCGTCCTACAAGAGCGATTTTATCGTCTTGCGTGATGTTCAGTTCCCGGAAGAGAACGTGTATCTTCGCAATTTCACGGGCTACTTGAGAGTAGTCATACTCGTCCTTTGTGACATAGTTTGTCATCGCTTTCAAATCCCAATGGTCTTTTAGGGATTTCTCTATGTACTTGATAAAGCTTGTTGACATTCGTCTTTATATTGATGTTAGTAATATTTACGATGTTGTTACACAAACGGGCTTTTGCTGTGCAAAGGTAAGCAAATTTTACACATTTACACGCTTTTTGTGTGAAAATTTTATTAAAAGTTGTATAATTTTTTTTCATGCCCTCTTGTCATGGTGTTGCAGATAGTGCCAGAGGTGGCTATTTTGCTATGTTTTAGAGGGTGATTGAATTTTATGGTTTTGGGTAAAAAAATTTTTTTCTCTGTAGTTTTTTTTATTCAAAAAAGTGCCGACTGTTCAATCATTTGACGATTTTTGCTTTTTTATTGTAATATGCTTGGAGGAAGAAAAGTGTTTTTTTGAGGTTGTGATATGTTTGTGTGTTTCGCATATTTTTACGAAATTTGCGAAAAGGTTACGCAGGTCGGTCGGTTGAGGCAGATTTGCTTTTTGTTAATTTTAAAATTGAAAAAATAGTTAGTTATGAATTTTTTTGAATGCAAAGTTTCTCATGACCAGATAGAGGAGCAGACTGGAAAAAAGAAGAAGATCACAGATACCTATATGGTGGATGCGCTTTCGTTTTCTGAGGCAGAGGCTCGTTTGAACGAGGAGGTCGCTCCTTTTTACAATGCGGGTGAGTTTTCCGTTTCTGGAATCAGGAAGGCGAAGATCAGTGAGATTTTCGGAGAAGACATTGATGCGCAGAAGTGGTTCAAGTGTAAGGTCGCTTTTGTGACGATTGATGAGGTGAGCGCAAAGGAAAAACGTTATAATTCCACTATTTTAGTTCATGCTGATGATTTTGAAGAGGCATTAAAGAATTTGAAGGAAGGACTGAAAGACACCATTTCGGATACGGATATTGTCTCCATTTCGGATACTCCGATCATGGATATTTTCCGTTATGCTGTGAAGGAGTGATTTCGTGGAGAATGTATGATTATCGTTTTGAGGGATGATCAAGGAGAGGATATTAGAGCTAAAAAAAGAATTGCCGACAGGAGTGCGTTTGTTGGCTGTTTCTAAGTTTCATCCTGTGGAACATCTTCAAGAGGCTTACGATGCAGGACAGCGCATTTTTGGAGAGAGTCGTGTGCAGGAGTTGCAGCAGAAGTACGAGGAGTTGCCGAAGGATATTGAGTGGCACTTCATTGGACATTTGCAGACGAACAAGGTGAAATACATCGCACCTTTTGTCTCCTTAATTCATAGTCTGGATAGTTTGGAATTATTGAAGGAGATTGATAAACAGGCAAAAAAATGTGGCAGAGTGGTTGAAGCTTTGCTGGAGATTCATGTCGCGCAGGAGGAGACTAAGTATGGTTTTAGTTTTGATTCTGCCCGTGAGTTGTTAGAAAGTGGACTCTTGAATGATTATCCCAATGTGTCCGTTGTCGGGATTATGGGGATGGCATCTTTTACTGATGATTTGCAGCAGGTGCGCCGTGAATTTGCCAGTTTAGGAGCGTTCTATCGTACGATGCGGACGAGTGTGGCTCCTCAATTCAGAGAGTTGTCCATGGGAATGTCTGGAGATTATACTATTGCAATAGAAGAGGGTAGCACGATCGTCCGGTTGGGGACAACCATTTTTGGAGAGAGGGTGTGATTCCATTGCGAGATGAAAAAAGAAAAATGG
The DNA here is from genome assembly GCA_937916355.1 of uncultured Bacteroidales bacterium. Lineage (GTDB taxonomy): Bacteria > Bacteroidota > Bacteroidia > Bacteroidales > Paludibacteraceae > UBA1181. Next base: position 30,936 of record CALFTM010000031.1, on the reverse strand, counting down.
TGCATCAGTTTTGACGCACCATTTTTTTGCTTTTTATTTTTCTGATTTGCTATTCTGCATTTTTTCCAGAAAACCCTTCTTGATCCCAATCGATTTTTTGAGAGAAATACATGATGAGACCGAGTAGGAGGAAGAGACCGACACTACCTGCAAGAAGAGCGTAGGACTCCATTTGTAGCAGTGTGAAAATGAAAGTGTACAATCCCAGCAGGCACGCTCCGATAAAGTAGGCGGTCTTCTTGATTTTAAGAATGCTGGCGGTATAGAATGTCAGCATACCGACAGTCATGAGCGTTGCGATGATATATGCCCATGTGAATCCTATGTGTTCCGAGAATGAGAGCAAGAGCGAGTAGAACATGATAAGAGCCAATCCCACCAAAGTATATTGGATCGGGTGGATTTTTTTCTTTTGGCTAACCTCGATAAGGAAGAAGGTGGCGAAGCTCAAAAATATAAACAATATCGCATACTTGATGCATCTCATCGTTTTTTGGTAGTGTTGTACAGGAAGGATGAGGTCTACGCCAAAACGTGCAAGGTCGGAAGGCATTACTTGTGATATTTGGGGATAACTTCTGTTCATGTATGAGATTTCCCAATCGCAAGTGAATCCCTCGTCTGTGACTTCTCTGTTGTTTGGAAGGAAGTGTCCGTTGAAACTTGGTGAGGTGCAATTGGATTTGAGTGCGATTTTGTTTGTTTTTCCGATAGGGGCAAAATAGATTGACTCAGACCCTTTTATTTTGGAGCTGATTTTAAAAGGTATCTCCTTCCCTATCTCTATTTTAGAGAGGTCGATGTTGGCAGAAAGAACTTCCCAATCGTACATTTTTCCATTAGGGGAAAGTTCGAATTTGGAACTGTCGATTTCAATTATGAAGTCACTGACAATACCTCTCAGGTCGTTCATCATGAAGTTGATTTTTGCTTCTCCTCCAACAAATGGTTGTATTTTTTGCATGTCCTCATCAGTGAAAAGGAAACTACCCTCGATTTCAATCGGAGCATTGAAGGTTACGATTTCATAAATACTCCTGTTTAGCACTTGGGTCGTGATGTCTCCTTTCAAATTGATGGAGAAAGGGAAGATATAAAGTGTCTTGGGCTCTACAATAAGTGTACTGTCTTTCTTCTTACGAAAATTTTTCTCGATGGAGATTGTTGGACCTATGATTGTCTGATTTTTTCCCCATTGGTCAAATACTTCATGGGTAACTATAGAAGAGGTCTCTTGACGTTCATCTATCAGAGAAGAGACCATGGCTTTGGGAATTAGAAGTAGCAGGATTATCACTCCAATAACCCCCAATTTTGCGTATAACTTTCCGCTTTTTTTAAAATTTGAATTTTCCATTTTTTTTATTGTATTAAATAAATTAATTCGAAGCTTATAGAACTTTCTGAAGAACTACTTTTTGCAAAGGTAAAACTATGAGGTCTATTCTACAAAAGAATAGGACGATTTTGTCGCCCTATTCTTTGGAAAAATGATATTATTAACTAATTTTTTTTTCTTGATAATTTTAGTCTTTCTTTGAAGAGAACATTCTAACGCAGAATTTCACCAATTCACTGATCGCTAAGGCTGCAAATGAAAGACCTGTTACCCAAGCCCATTGTGTGCAATTGAGTTCCGTCACTTTGAAAATTGATTGCAAAGAAGGGATGAGTAGTACGGTGAGCATCATTATGAGTACGACGATGATTGCACCCCAGAGGTACTTGTTAGAGAAGAGTCCGTTGGTGGCAGCATGATAGCCTGTTCGGATGCTGAAAATCATGGTCATCTGAGTAAATGCCAGTGTCGCAAATGTCATGGTGCGAGCGACCTCCGTGGAAGACTCTAAGCCCACATGATAAGCAACGAGGGTCAACAATGCTATTAGCACTCCTTGTAGTGCGATGCGTAGCGAGAACTCTTTTGTTAGCAGACCTTGATTGGAGTCTATCGGTTTTTTCTCCATGACATCTTTTTCTGCTGGGTCGACACTTAGTGCCAAAGCCGGTAGGCTATCAGTTACCAAGTTGATCCAAAGGATGTGGATAGGAAGAAGTGGAGTTGCCCAGTTGAACAAAACTGCGATGAAAAGCACCAGCACCTCTCCGATGTTTGTAGAGAGCAGAAATTGTATCGCCTTGATGATGTTAGCGTAGATTCTTCTGCCTTCTGAAACAGCAGATACGATAGTAGAGAAATTGTCGTCCGTCAGAACCACGTCTGCCGCCTCTTTAGAGACATCCGTTCCGGTGATTCCCATGGCGACACCGATGTCTGCCAGTTTGAGTGCGGGAGCGTCGTTCACTCCATCACCTGTCATTGCTACCACATTTTTGTTTTCTTGATGAGCTTTTACGATGCGCACTTTATGCTCCGGTGCCACTCTTGCATAGACGGAGATTGAATTGGCGTTTGCCTTTAATTCTTCGTCGCTCATCTCCTGCACTTCGCGACCTGTCAGCGACCTGTCACCCTCCTGCATGATACCCAAGGAGCGGGCAATGGCAGTAGCAGTGATTTTGTGGTCTCCTGTGATCATGACAGGTTTAATTCCTGCTTTGCGACACTCTGCGACCGCCATCTTCACCTCTTCTCGAGGAGGGTCTATCATACCTACCATACCTAAGAATATGATTCCATGTTCAAGGGTGTCGTGAGAAATCATGTCGGGGATGTTCTCCACCTCTTTTCTTCCCATTCCAAGAACACGAAGAGCCTCTCCAGCCATTTGGCGGTTTGCTTCAGTTAATGATTTTTTATCCTCTTCCGTTATCGGGCGGACAACACCTTTGTCGTCTATTCTGTCGCAGCAGTCGAGCAGTTCGTCCAAACCTCCCTTTATGAACATTTCCAGTCTGTCTGCCTTTTTGTGCAGTGTAGACATCAGTTTTCTTTCCGAGTCGAAAGGAAGTTCCGCAACACGAGGGTATTCCTCCTCCGTCTGTTTTTTATCTAAATTGTACTTAAATCCTAAGTCCACAAGGGCAGTTTCGGTAGGGTCTCCAATGCAGATTTGCTCACCCTTCTCGATGTTGATTTTTGCGTCATTTGCCAATATCGCACTTCTTACGAGCATGGCTCTTCTTTCGTGGTCATTATCATCAAAAGGGTCTATGTATTTCCCGTCCATGAAGATGCGGGTGACGGTCATCTTGTTTTGAGTGAGTGTTCCGGTTTTATCAGAGCAGATGACAGAGGTGCAACCTAAGGTCTCCACAGAAGGAAGGTTTCTGACAATCGCATTGCGCTCGGCGAGTCGCTGGACACCAATGGCAAGCACCACAGTAGAAACAGCCGGCAAGCCTTCAGGGATTGCAGCCGCAGCCAAACTCACCGCAGTCATGAACATTGATAGGATGTCATTTCCGTATAGGACACCAATGACGAAGATGAGGGCGCAGATAGCCAGCGCACCGATTGCGAGATACTTTCCAAGTTCGTCCAGTCTCTTTTGAAGTGGAGTTTTGGTCTCTTCTACAGATTGAATCATAGAGGCGATTTTGCCCACTTCGGTCTTTTCTCCTGTTGCTACGACAATTCCCTTTCCTCTTCCGTAGGTGACGTTGCAAGAAGAGAACCCCATGTTTGTACGGTCTCCGATTGAGGCATCGGCACTGACAGGTTCTGTGCTTTTTTCAACTGGGAGAGATTCACCGGTGAGGGCAGCCTCTTGCACCTTCAAATTAACCGACTCGATCAGACGGAGGTCTGCCGGAATCGTATCTCCGGTGTCTAAAAGAACGATGTCGCCAGTGACCAGTTCTCTTGAGGGGATGATCAGTTCCTTTCCATCACGCACCACCTTGCAGTTGGGGGCGGACATCTTTTCCAGTGCGTCCAATGATTTTTCCGCTTTCGCCTCTTGAGCCACACCGATGATGGCATTTAGTAAGATGATGACTAATATGATGATGGCATCAGTGAATCCTTCTCCGTCCATGTATCCGACAATTCCCGATATGAGTGCGGCAGCGATTAGTACGATGATCATGAAACTTTTAAACTGGCTGAGGAATTTTACCAACAAACTGGTGTGAGCCTTTTTTTGAAATTCGTTGTAACCTTCAGTTTCCAATTTTCTCTTTGCGCTTTCTGACGATAGTCCGTTCCTTGTGTCAGATTGCAGTTTTTTAACGACATCCTCAAATGTCTCTTGATGTGCAAAAAAATCCATAAATTTATTCATTTGGTTATTTGAGGTGTAAAATTAGAGAAAAAAAGTGATTCTGGGAAGAATGACGAAGACAAAAATTTCTATTAGAGAAAATGATTCACTATATTTGTAATGATTACGATATGGAGGGTTCTGTAAATTCCCAAAGCACTGTGAAAATATATTGTTTCACAATTTATGCTTTTAAATTAATGATGAATTTATAGAACACATCTAATGTAAATAACAACCAGTTTTTAGTCTCATGAATAGGATTGTGCTTGTAGGAAATGGCTTTGATTTGGCTCATGGCTTGCATACTGGATATGAACATTTCATGGAGTGGTATTGGCGGCGGTGGGGTGAGGCTCTCTCGGTCAGTGGCTTGAAGAGGGAGACCGACGGGTTATGCTCATTTGATTTGAATCCCCATTTAGGATATGCAAGTTGGGCGGAGGTGAGAAGAGACAATCTTTCCATGTCTGCATTTGAATGGGTCGAAATGGCGAAGCGGAATGCCTCGTTGTGTACTTTTTTGCAGCATAGCCAGTTTTTAGGAGAGATTTGCAAGTCTATCGAGTCGAAAGGTTGGGTGGACGTGGAAAATGAGTATTATAGGTTGCTCAATGCGCAGTTTTCCTCTCCGGAGAATTTGAATGACGATTTTGAGATCGTGAAAAATAAGTTGGTGGAGTATCTGGACGAAATACAATATTCAAAAATTGCAGAAATGCCCATCCTCGATGAGGTCGGATGGAAGTTGATCGCCCCGATACATGAACGAGAGATCTCTGTGAAAAACAGGAGGCAATGGATTGACTTCGCGCGAAGTGGCCATAGTTTTTCTTATTATGATTCGTGGGGCGAGAAGGTGTGGCAGCAGGGTTCTTTCCGTGATGGGGTTGAGGCTCTTGAGAAGGTGAAACAGAAGGGGCAAGGTGCAGTGCCATTCGCCGGACTTAAATCGTCGGGTGATGATTTGCCTGAGCAGATCTTTCCGGATAGAATCATGTTGTTGAATTTCAATTATACGAGTACGGCAGATCGCTATTTCCATGGTCGTGATGAAAACTATTTTTTAGTCAATCATATACACGGAGAATTGAGTAATCGAAACGGAATCATATTCGGCCATGGCGATGAGATGGACGACAACTACTCTTCGTTGAAAAAGATAAACGATAATGAGTTGTTTAAAAATATGAAGACCATCCGTTATTCCGAAAATAGTAATTATCGGAAGATGCTCTCCTTTATAGAGTCTGCTCCTTATCAGATCTGCATCATGGGACATTCTTGTGGAAATTCGGACAGGACGCTGTTGAATACGCTTTTTGAGCATGAGAATTGCGTTTCCATCAAGTTGTTCTACCGAAAAATGGAGAATGGTTCGGACAATTATCTGAAAATCATCCAGAATATAAGCAGGAGTTTTACCGACATGAAACTGATGCGGGATAGGGTGGTGAACAAGATGTTTTGTGAACCTTTGTTGAATTTCTAAAAAAAATATTGGATGAAGAAGGTGAAGATAACTGTGATGCGCATGGCGTGTTACGATGATTTGAGAGAGTTGTACGAAAATCCCATCGAACATACTTGTGATATGCAAATGGGACAAACTTTTCTTGTGGTGGATTGCAAGAAGCCTGCGGGCATGTGTGATAGCGCGTGGGAGACCATATTCCCATTTGTGGAGAAACTTGCGAAAGGAGAGGGCAATTTTTACGACGGGTGGATGAAGAACCCCTATTCGGCGATGCTTTCGTGCAATGATGGTTTTCGTCCTGTGAGTTTTTATGTGGAAGTAGTTGAATGATTTTAAAGTTGAATAGATATGAAGATAACAACTTGTTTTTTTAGTGCGACCTATACCACCCGAAAAGTGGTGGAGCGTTTTGTTGGAAATTTTTCAGATGAAAAAAAATTTTTTGATATTACGAATGACGATTCGGATACTTTAATCCGGTTGTCGTCGGATGATCTGTTTGTGGTTGGTGTTCCGGTGTATGCCGGAAGAGTACCAGCGATGGCGGTGGAGCGTATTCGGAGGTTTAAAGGAGAGGGGACAGCGGCGGTTGCTGTGGCGGTTTATGGAAACAGGGATTATGACGATGCTCTGTTGGAGTTGTCTGACATATTGAATGAAAATGGTTTTAGGGTGATGGGGGCTGGAGCGTTTGTGGCGCAACATAGTATATTCCCTAAAGTGGGGGAGAATCGTCCGGATGAGGAGGATTACCGGAAAATAGACCAGTTTGCAGAGGCTGTGAAGAGTTTGCTCCAAACAGGGTTCGGTGCTGTTGAGGTAAAGGGGAACAGACCCTACAAACAGCCGGGGGCTATTCCGATATGGCCGACGGGTTCAGGCAGCTGTAAGGAGTGTGGTAAATGTGCAGCCCTTTGTCCGACAGGTGCGATTGATGCCTCCGCCCCAAGAGGCGTGAATCAGGAGAAGTGTATCAAGTGTGGCCGTTGTATTGTCGTATGCCCGTCCGGTAGCAGAAAGTTTAGAGGTCTGAAATATTTTTTGGCTTCATGGAAATTCAACAAAGCTTTTTCGTACAGAAGAGAACCTGAGGTATTCTTAGCCGAGGGAAAATAGCCTAAATGGTCGTCTTGATAAAAACGGGCGACCTATTTGCGTCTGATTTTGGGGAATAGTTTGCGGAATCTGATAAGGTGGGAGGTGACGCTATTCCCTGCAATCACTAATGTAACGGCAACAATGATGATGATGAGTCCTAACCATTCGCGCGGTGAAATGATCTCATCGAATACTGTGATGCCGATAAATATGGCAGTGACGGGTTCCAATGCACCCAATATGGCAGTTGGCGTTGAACCGATGTATTTAATGGCGGCAGTAGTGCAAACCAGAGATACGGTAGTTGGAAGAATAGCGAGCATTAGAAGATTGAGCCAAGAACTGAGTTGGGTAGGAATCTGCAAACCATCGTTTAAGATAGTGCTGATTGCGATGACAATCCAACCGAAGATGAGGACGTAGAAAGAGACTTTGATGGTAGCCACCTCTTTGATGTCTCCATGATTGACTCCCACAATGTAGATGGCGTAAGAAATGGCGGAAATCATCACAAGGAACGTACCTTTCAAGGAGAGAGACCCCTCTGCCTCCCCTTTGAAAAGGAGTCCGATGCCGATTAGTACCAATAGAACGCAAAAAATGGTTTGTCTGGAAAGTTTCTCTTTGAAAATGAAGTACATGATGAGTGCGACAACCACAGGATAGACAAAAAGAAGAGTTGCTGCAATGCCGGCATCCATGTACTTGTAGCTGTAAAAAAGAGTGAGAGAGGAGATTGAAAGGAACACACCGAACAATAGAAGCGGGACGATGTTCTTTTTCTCAATGGAAAAGTTCCTGCCACGAGACTTGATCATGAAGCCTGTTATCGGGATGGCAAGAAGGTATCGAAAGAACAATACCGAGTCGGGTGACATGCCGTCGTCGTAAAGCGGCAATGCAAAGAGTGGGTTCATTCCGTAGGTTGAAGCCGCTATCGCTCCAAGGAGGTATCCTTTTGCTTTTTCGTTCATTTTAGAACTGAATTTAAGGTCTGTTAAATGATATTGCGTGCCATGAAAAACGCCTGCAAAGGTATTTTTTTTTTTTATGATCAAAAGCATTTGAAACTGAAATTATGCGCCCAAAATATAAAATCGTTCTTTATAGAAGTTGCCTTTAGATTTTTTTGTATCTTTGAAAAAACTGATATTTTATTAAGAATGAAGAATATGGATTTGGAATTGAAAATACGTCCGGCATCAAAAGAAGATGCAGAGTTGATTGCAAAGGTTGTCGCCGCAGCGATCAATACAGAGGAGGGGTATGCACTTCTTCCGATTTTCCGAGAATTGGCGGAGATGGAAAATTCTCAGTATAGTTATAAAAATGCACTGGTTGCGGAGGTTTGTGGAGAGCCGGTTGGGGCGGTGGTCGGGTATGATGGCGCAAAACTGCAAGAGCTGAGACTCTCTCTGTTGAAACTCTATCGAGAACGGGTAGGAAAAAATTTGGAGATTGAGGATGAGACCTCCGCAGGGGAGTTTTACATAGACTCCATTTCTGTACTTCCTGAATTTAGGGGCAGAGGAATCGGGGAACAGTTGTTGAAGTCGATGATTGAAAAAGCAACCGAGGAGGGACATTTCTGCATAGGACTGTTGGTCGATTTTGATAATCCGAAAGCAGAAAAATTATATCGTAAAATCGGATTTCAGCGAAAGAATGAAACGATGTTTTTAGGACACAAAATGTGGCATTTACAACTGACAAAAGATTGAACCATGAGATACCTACAGATTCTGATAATGGTATTGTTGTCCGCACCTCTTTTTTCTCAAACTGATTTTTGCGAAGAGGTGTGGTACGAGGGAGAGGGAACACAATACGGAGGAGTAGCAGGAAGCAACGGCGGAAATTGCGGAATGCCCGTTGCAGAGGGCGATTTTTACCACTGTGCCATGAATCATGTGCAGTATGACAGCAGTGCGGCATGTGGTGCCTGTGTAAGAGTGTTAGGCCCTAAAGGAGAAATCACTTTGCAGGTGGTCGACCGATGTCCTGAATGTTTGCAAGGGGACATAGACTTTAGCACAGAAGCATTCATACAATTGGCGGAGTTGAAGGATGGCAGGATTCCTATAAAATGGAGATTTGTTTCCTGTCCGACAAAAGACGACATAAAAGTATATTACGAAGAGGGTACGAGTCCCTATTACTTCAAAGCACAGTTCCGGAATTTCAGATATGCGTTGAAAACGGTAGAGTACAGAAAAAAAGATGGTACGTTCGTCCCCATCCACAGAGAGATGTACAATTTTTTTGTGGATATGGCGGGGATAGACGAAGAGAAGAGCCAGTGCGGACCCTATACATTTCGACTGACGGCAGTGAGTGGAGAGAGCCTTTTGGTAGAAAATGTGGAATACAAAGAGGGAGAAGAGGTGTCGACCGGCCAGCAGTTCCAAGTTTCAGAATGCCCCGACTGCTTTGGGGTTGTTGGAGGAAGTGCAGAAATGGACAATTGTGGAGTCTGTTCAGGAGGGGAGACAGGCATAGAAAAAAATTCGATGTGCCAGCAAGATTGTATCGGATATTGGAATGGTTCTGCCTATCTCGACAATTGTGGGTTTTGTGTAGGAGGAACGACAGGCGGTACGCCTTGTGCAGAACCCGATCCGAGTTGGGTGCAGTCCATCACAAACTCATCCTCCGACCCTATTGAGAAAATTGAAGTTTACGACCTTTTCGGTCGCCGTCTCAAAACAATAAGTCCAGAAGATGCAGAAAAGTTGTCCAGCCGAAAACTAAGAAGATTGACGATACTAAAAATCATCAGACGGAACACGACAGAGGTGAAGAAATATTTTTAGGCAATTTCTATAGATTACGATTTTATATTTTGTTGCCTTCCTAAATTTATTGAAGCATCCTCTAAAAAATGTTCCTCGTAGAGTAGTGTACAATGAATTAGAAACATTACTTTTGCAGAGCAAAAAAAAGAAAAGAGAAATATTTATGGAATTACGGGTTATTTGCACGATTTTGATGCTAATAGTTTCTAATGTCTTCATGACATTCGCATGGTATGGTAATCTGAAATTGCAGGAGATGAAGATTTCGACCGATTGGCCTTTGATATTAATAATCTTGTGCAGTTGGGGAGTAGCCTTGTTTGAGTATTGTTTTATGATTCCGGCAAACCGGTGTGGCTCACAAATTACGGGCGGCCCTTTTTCACTTGTTCAGTTGAAGGTGTTGCAGGAGGTTATCTCCATAGCGGTATTTTCCGTCATTGCCATCTTCCTGTTCCATGGTGAAACTTTGCAGTGGAACCATATTGCAGCGTTTGTGTGTCTGGTATTGGCTGTTTTCTTTGTTTTTTACAAATGAGGTTAATTTTTTCTAAATGAAGAGACGACTTTTCCGTAAATCCTTTTTAACTTTGTAACTTCTAAATTTGGAGTTGATTTTATAGAATGTATAATTTATATGGCACAGACAAAATTCACTGGATTGGGGATTGCCCTGATCACACCTTTTAAGGAAGACGAAAGTGTCGATTTTGATACTTTTGCTCGTTTGCTTGACTATCAGTTGCAAAACGGGGTCGATTATCTTGTAGTGTTAGGCTCTACGGCAGAGACTCCAGCTCTTTTTGATGAAGAGAAAAAAGAGATTGTGAAGTTCGTCAAAGAGCGTGTGAATGGAAGAGTGCCGATTGTTCTCGGGTGTGGAGGAAATAACACGAGGGCGATTGTGAAAACATTGCAGACTGATGATTTTTCGGGTGTTGATGCGATATTGTCCGTTGTCCCTTATTATAACAAACCTTCACAAGAGGGAATGTATCAACATTTCAAGGCTATAGCGGAGGCATCACCAGTGCCTGTCATCCTTTATAATGTTCCCAGTCGAACTGGTGTCAATATGTTACCGGACACTACCATTCGGATTGCACGAGAGTTTGAAAATGTCGTGGCGATCAAGGAGGCTTGTGGGGACATGGATCAGATTAATGACATCATCAAAAGGAAACCGAAGGATTTTGTGGTTATCTCCGGAGATGATGGAATCACTTACCCACTTATCACGATGGGTGCGAAGGGTGTCATTTCGGTGATTGGAAATGCTTTCCCTAAAGAGTTTGGTAGGATGGTGCGACTCTCTTTGCAAGGAGAATATGAACAAGCGAGGGAGATTCATCAGATGTTCACAGACTTGTTCGATTTGTTGTTTGTCGATGGTAATCCGGCTGGTGTGAAGTGTATGCTTTCATTGATGGGGTATGCGGACAATAGATTGAGGTTGCCTTTAGTGCCTACAAGAACTGTCACTTACGAGAAGATACGCGACGTGTTGAAGAGGCTCAACGTGAAATGTTGAAACTTCGGAAGAATGCGGTATTTCCTGAAATTTGCTTATAAGGGAACTCACTATCATGGTTGGCAAGTTCAGCCTAATGATGTGTCCGTACAGTCGGTCATGACTGAGAAAATATCCATGGTGTTGAGGTCTCCAGTCGAATTGGTGGGGGCTGGGCGCACCGATGCTGGTGTCCATGCCCGGTGTATGTATGCCCATTTCGATATTGAAAAGGAGATCGTCGACCCTCCTTTGATTGTCAACAAGCTAAACGCCTTACTCCCTCCAGATATTGCGATTTATGATTTATATAGGGTGGATGATGATTTGCACGCCCGGTTCAGTGCGAAATATCGTACTTACCGGTATTATGTTTCAACTCGGAAGTCCCCTTTTAATCATGAATTTGCTGCGCGTTTTACCTTCCCGTTGGATGTGGAGAAGATGAATGAGGCTGCAGGCAAATTGCTTGAATATACCGATTTTACCAGTTTCTCCAAACTTCATACAGATGCGAAGACCAATGATTGCGTTGTCTCTTTTGCACAATGGGAAAAACATGACGATAGTCTGGTCTTTACGATTACTGCCAATCGTTTTCTTCGGAACATGGTAAGGGCTGTTGTCGGGACGTTGGTGGAAGTCGGGAAAGGGAAACTAACAGTAGAGCAGTTTTGTGAGATCATAGAAAAAAAAGATCGTTGTGCGGCAGGGATGTCCGTTCCCGCGCAGGGGCTTTTTTTGGAAGATGTGGGATATTAAAAAAATATTGTAAAAAAAAGGCTGTCCAACGGTTATCGTTAGGCAGCCTTGATTTTTTGTTTTTGCAAACTTTTTTATTTAAAAGAAATTTGCTTGTAGACCTTTTGTATTGAGCCATCTTCACTCTTCACGTGAGTTTGTATCTTTAAGATGCAAGGCTGGCAAGCGATATGGTCGATGAACTTCTCGTTAGCGGAGAGAGCCTCCTCGTAGAGTGTGATAGGTTCAATGATCTCCTCCCATTGGTTGTTATCATTGACGTTCAAGATGGTGTAGCGGCAACCTGAACCATCCAATTTTTTATAGAGGATACCAAGGTTGTCTTTCCCATTTCCGTTGATGTCTCCCAGATTGATGACGTTGATGAAATTGATGTATTCATTCTCTTTACTTCTGCTTGCCTCGCACCCCGTCTCGCTCTTGTATGGTTTTACCTCCTCTTTAGAACTGAAGATTTGGAAGTGTGAACTTTCAGGATTTATCTTTCCGTCTTTAAGTTCATATTTTGGACAGTAGACCCAAGTTTGTTCCGTGCAACCATCACCATTGAAATCTCCCGTTACCTTCTTTAGGAATGAGCCGTTTTGGATGCCATACTTATAAGAAAGATCCAAATGAGTATTGTATGAAGAGATATTGTCGAAATAGTCGTCTATTACATAGTTGCCTTTCTCTTGTACAAATTTGAATATAACGAAATCCGAAGAAGATTCATTCCCTTTATAAGTCCAATTCAAAAGAACAGAAGCATAGCACCCTTGGCAATTGGAGTTGTAGACAGAAAGGACTCTCGGAGTCACCTTTGCAGATCTTGAATTTAATTTAGCATCCAATTTGTTGTAGAAAAATCCGCACGCCTCATTTTGAGGAATGTTAGGGTTGTGGAAAGAACTGTGTAAGTACTTCTCTTTTTCTCTCTCCGCACTTCTCAAACGAGAAGACAAGAAGGCATCGTAATGATTTCCGTCATCAGCATGGATAACGAAAATCTCATCAATTTTATCTTTGATGGTTTTCTTCAACTCTTTTGAATGCTCGTTGTTCGTGCCATCATAGTAGGAAATTTTTCTGGAGACGATATTGGTAGAGTGAGAAGATGAAATGTCGTTTTCCTCGTTGAGGAGGTGCGTCTTGTAGACTGCTTTCTCCACCGCTAAAATCCAGTTCCCTTTTTGGTCTGATGCAATATATTCGTAGTTGTACTCATATTCCCATTTGTTTCCGTCGCCCTCTCCTTTTATGGACATTTTAGAGACTCGCCCATTCCCGTCATATTGGTAGAGATATTCTGAGCGACTGTCTATGCCATGAGAAATCATTTTGCTCAGCATCCCCTTTTCGTTGTATAAATATTCGTAACCTATATTTACAAATGTTTCGGGAGTTGCCATCACTTTCCATGAGAAAGATTTTATCTTTCCGATTTGGTTTCGGGCCAATTCGTACATGGAATTATGGGTAGACCCGTTATGCTCAAATTTAACCTCTGGCATGGAGGTGTTCAATATTGTTTTGATAATTCCGTCCTCATAAAAGGAGACTGCTGAAGTGTCAAAATCTATGCGGGTCTTGTCTACAATTCGGGAGGTGATGGTCTGCACCTTTTCCACGTCTCCTTTCACCTCAAAAAGATTCCTATCGTCATTTCCCATGACAGAAGGTCCTGCAATCGTAGAAGATGGCACATTTTCTTGGGAAACCTCTTTCTTTTCATCAGTCTTGCTGCTGCACGCTGAAAGAAGAACCATCACTGATAGTGACAAACACTTAAAAGAGAGCTTTTTTATCGTGTGTTTTTTCATGGCACATTGTTTTAAGTTTGACAAATAGTTTCACGATTCACCTAAAAAATAATTATGAAACCCATAAAATCATTCTCAGATAACTTATGCGAAGTTAAGTATAATTAATTTTGAAAAGAAAAATTTTTATTGTTTTTTTTGAAAAAGATGAAGAAAATTTTTCTAAGAGGCTTTATGTCGTAGAAATGGCGGTCTGATTTTTCAGTATCATACCTCCTCGCCTAAGCGAAAGAGAAAATGAAATCATTGATAAATGAGAGCAAAATGGCGCTTGTTTGGATTTTTGTAGATTTTTTTTTCTTGAGAAGAATCCCTCCCTCCGCCTGATAGCCGACAATGGTAATGCGATAGATGCAGAATGCAATTTGCGGTTGTGCGATATGCAAGGCTTGCGGCATGCATAAAGACTCGAGCCCCTTGGTCTACAATAGTTCGTGGGGGTGTAGTTGTCGCCACTAAAATTTGGAGTTTGGGATCCTTTGTTTTGAAAACCCTTTGCGATGAGCCTTGAATCGTCTGACTAATGTTGTTTACATTAGTTCGATACTCCAGTTCAACCCTTGAATTTTCAGATCGAGAAGTCTGAGTGCTTTTGATTGCTCTTCTAAGTCTTTTCTCAAATGTGCGATGTTGAGAGTATATACATACTTGATTTCATTGCGGCTATATCTTTCGTTTCCGTTGCTGCAATGTTCCAATATATCCTGTAATGTTTTCACACGGGAAAGCATTACATCTTTTCGAGCCATCATCTGCGTTAGAGATTCTCCATCAGCCACCGCATTCATATTGGTTCTGTTGATTCTGAAAATCATTTCCTCCAATTGGGTGTGGGTCGTGTCTAATTGTTTGAACAATTCCTCGACGTTTTCAGAAGGAGAGTCACCCTCTTGTATTTTTGCACTATTTTTGATTCTGTCCTTTAAATCGAAAACTTTTTTTTGAAGGTCTGCACGCAGACTAAGAGCTTCTGCTAATTTCATATCAGAAAAATTTAGTAAAGTTTTTAATATTCTGTTTTGTCTGTTTTGTCTGTCCACATTCGGAATGCTTCCAGAGCCTCTTCTCTCATGAATTGTTCTCTTTTGAGTGAACGGTTTTCTGGTGTTTTGTCCAGTTCGACGTAGATATATTCATCGTCAAAACCGATCTCTTTCGCATCTTCCTTTTGGTTGGCGTAGTAGTAGTGGTCGATGTGCGCCCAATACATGGCAGAAAGACACATCGGACATGGTTCGCATGATGCGTATAATTCGCAACCTGAGAGGTCGAACGTTTGAAGTTTTTGGCATGCTTCCCTGATTGCCATCACCTCCGCATGGGCGGTAGGGTCGTTGTTGATGGTTACTTTATTGTTTGAGCCGGAGATGATTTCGCCATCTTTTACGATGACAGCACCAAATGGTCCGCCTCCATTTCTGACGCTCTCCTTTGAGATGTCGATTGCCATCTGCATAAATCTTTTTTTTTCGTTTTCCATGTTCGTACTATTTTAGTAAGGTTATACGTGTGTGATTTCGTTGTCGAGGTATTTCCCTTGCTCAGCGAATGATTTGATTTTTGAAAGGGCGTAAATTGTATGTTCGACATCTTCCATGGTGTGCATAGGAGTCGGAATCAGTCTAATCATCACTTTCCCCTCTTCAATGTATGGGTAGAGGATGTTCATGCAGAAGATACCAAAATTCTCACGCAGATCCATCATCATGTGAACGGCCTCTTGTATGTTGTGCATCTCCATGTATACTGGTGTGACCATTGACATCGTATTCCCGATGCAGATGCCGGCTTCTCTCAAACCTTTTTGTAGGGCATCTTTTATGGTGTTTAATTTCTCCAATTGCTCTGGATGGTTGATGATATAGTCCAGACGGCAAATGGCACTTGCTGCAATGACACTTGGCAATGCTTCAGAGAAGGTCTGAGAACGCATGTTGTAGCGAAGGAAGTTGATCAGCTCCTCGTCTCCTGCAACGAATCCTCCGGTGATACTCATCGCTTTCCCGAAAGTGCCGACCGTGAGGTCTACTTTGTCCTGCACCCCATAGTAATCCGCCACGCCAATCCTATTAGGGCCGATTGTGCCAAAGCCGTGCGCGTCTTCCACAATCAGAAGGAAATCGTATTTTTCCTTTAGAGCCACGATCTTGTCTAATGGAGCGAACTCTCCTGTGACTCCGATGACTCCCTCCGTGATGAAGATTACTCCTCCATCCTTTTCTTTGGCAGCTTCGCAGGCTTTTGCCACCTGCTCTTCTATTGCGTCGATGTCATTTTTATAATAAATGAATCTTCTGTTGGAGTGCAGTCGAATACCGTCTTGAATACTGGAGTGTACGTCATGGCTATAGACTGCAGTGTCATTCTTGCAACATAGCGAATCAATAACGGAAATCATACCTTGATAAAAAGAATTCAGCACAAAACAATCTCCTTTTTGGGTGAACTCCGCCAATCTGCTTTCCAATTCCTCATGCAGGACTGTCTCTCCCGTCATCAATCTTGACCCCATTGGAGTGGAAAGTCCATATTGTTGAATCAGTTCAGTCTCCTTTTCTCTGATTTCTGAATTGTTTGCCAGTCCGTAATAATTGTTTATGCTCCAATTGAGTACGTCTTTACCTCTGAATTTCATGTGAGGTCCGATTTCTCCCTCCAATTTTGGGAACATGAAATATCCGTGGGCTAATTTGCTCCATTGACCTAAAACACCGAGGTTATTAAGGACTCTATCTTTTATCTTCATGATTATTCTTTTGTTGTTAAGCCATCAATGTTAAAAGCGATTTTTCAATGATTAGAAGAGAATCATTTCTTCTGTCACCTCTTCTTCTGTAGAAACGGTGCTCTTCTCTCCTTGTTTAGAACAATCGTAGGTTTGTGTCGTTACGAAAGGTTCTGTCTTGGAGTATCCTATGGTTGAATCGTTTAAAACTTTTTTCATGTATTTCGCCCAGATTGGGAGTGCAGTAGAAGACCCCTGTCCGTTGCGCAGGTTGTCGAAGTGGATGTCTCGATCCTCTCCACCTACCCAAACACCAGTAATGAGGTTAGGTACAAATCCCATGAACCAACCGTCCGAGTTGTTTTGAGTAGTTCCCGTTTTACCTGCTACCGGCGTTTCCCATCCGATGCTGTAATCGTAGCGTTTGGTTCTCAGACGCAAACCTGTGCCTCCGTTGATGACACCTTGAAGCAGAGAGATCATTTTAGAGGCGGTTTCTGCACTGAATATTTCATTCATGCGTGGCACGAAAGTGGCGATGACGTTTCCATTATTGTCTTCAATACGAGAGACGAACAATGGTTCGGTTTGGATTCCCTTGTTTGCGAAAGCGGTGTATGCCGCTGTCATTTCGCTCACGGAAACATCCGCAATACCCAAGCAGAGAGATGGCACAGGGTCGATATGGTTTTTCAATCCAAAAGAGTGGAGTAGGTTGGCAAACCTTTCAGCCCCCAATTGTTTGATCAAGTATGCCGAAATCCAGTTGTTCGATGTTTGCAATGCTCTTTTGAGTGTGATCATTTTTCCGACCTCCTCTTTCCCTTCTTCTCCATAAGGGACATTTCTTGGCTCCCAAATCTCTCCAGAAGGTAAAAGCACCTGAGGTTGTACGTTAGGCACTTCGTCGCACGGGTTCATTCCGTCCTCCATCGCTAAAGCATAGAGGAATGGTTTGATGGTTGAACCAACCTGACGGCGACCTACGCCTGCCATGTCATATTGGAAATAGTTGAAGTTAGGTCCACCTACATAGGCTTTCACATGACCATTGAATGGGTCGATGGACATCATACCCGAACGAAGGAAGGTCTTTTGATAGCGGATGGAGTCGTAAGGAGACATAAGAGTATCCTTGCTTCCCTTTTCCCAGTCGAACACCGCCATTTCAATAGGAGTCTTGAACACCTTCATGATTTCCTCTTCCTTCATGCCACTGCTCTTCATTCCGCGATAGCGGTCTGTCAGGCGAACCGCACGGATGAGGATAGAGTCCACTTGAGCTTGCGTGCTTTTCGTAGAGAACGGTGCTTTTTTGTTTTTTAGAGGATTGTTCTCTTTGAAGAATATCGGTTGGAGGTATCCTCCCAAATACTCCTTCATCGCCTCTTCCGCATATTGCTGCATTCTGGAGTCGATGGTGGTGTAGATTTTCAAACCGTCAGTGTAGAGACTATAAGGAGTCCCGTCTGGTTTCAGGTTTTTGTTGCACCAACCGTAAAGAGGGTCTGTCTCCCATGCGAGGGAATCCTCATAATATTTTTGATGCATCCATTTTGGATATTGGTCTGGCTCAGGTTTCTTGGCAGTCATCATGATTCTCAGACGCTCACGGAAATAGGGCGCAGGACCCATCTTGTGATCCACTTTCTGATAATTCAGGACGATCTCCATTTTAGATAAAGAGTCTCGCTCTTCTGGGGAAATCTTTTGATTGACGCACATTTGAGAAAGAACGATGTTTCTACGCTCCAGACTTCTTTGGCGGGTTTTCTCCAAAGTGCTCTTCGGGTTATATTTTATAGGGTTTTGCAGCATTCCCACCAATAGGGCCGCCTCCTCCTTGTTCAGTTCCAACGGGGTTTTGTTGAAGTAGATATGGGCTGCCGATTTGATGCCGACCGCATTGTTGAGGAAGTCGAATTTGTTGAAATACATTGTGATGATTTCCTCTTTGGTGTAGAGTTTTTCCAACTTTGTTGCGATAACCCATTCAGACAATTTCTGTTTCAGACGCTCCAGTTTGTTTTTGGCTGGCTCTTTGGTGAAATATAATTTCGCCAATTGTTGGGTAACGGTACTACCTCCTCCGGAACTCTGTTGCAAAATGACTGTTTTGAACACCACGCGGAGTAGAGCCTGCAGGTCGATGCCGGAGTGCTCGTAAAAGCGGATGTCCTCGGTAGAGATCAGCGCGTCAATTAAGTAAGGAGACAACTCCTCGTAGGGTGTGTACACACGATTTTCCTGACTTTTGAAGAATCTTCCCAATATCTTCATGTCAGATGAGTATATTTCAGAAGCAAATTTGTTTTTCGGGTTTTCCAGCTCCTCGATAGGAGGCAAATAGCCGATTTTCCCTTCATTGATTAGGTGGAATATGGTGAAAATAGAAATCAGTCCTACTAAAAATAGGATCCATAATCCAATTAAAATTTTAACACCTATACTTAGTTTCCCTTTATTATTACTCATTGTATTTTTGGTTAAATTTCAGTTTTTGCAAAAGTAAGAAAAATATTCTAAACTTTGTAGAACAAATTTAGAATGATGTGAGCTGTGGTATCCCTTTTTTCTCTTTGTGTCGGGTGCATATTGCGGCGAAGCTTGCTATCTATGTGTGCCGTAAAAGGAAGGGCGACCGTAAGTGACACCCTATTAATTACGAAGTCCTCCATCTTTTATTTTGTTTCTCCCTAAAAAGTTTGTTGGCTATGCAGAATCTTAGAAAAAAGAGTACGTTTTTGGGCGAAAAATTATATTTTTGCGAAACTTCCTGAAATGGAAGAAGAGAGGGATGAAGGAGTTTTTCAGTAGGATAATAAAATTGATCCATGCCCCTCATAATGAGTGGGTGTCGATAGTGGAGGAGGAGAAGAGCATCTCTTCCGTGAGAGATCATTTTCTTTTTCCGGGACTTTTGCTTGTGGTTGTTTCGATTTTTTCCGTTGCGGTTTTCCAGTATTGTTATACTGTGTCGCTTGCTGCCTCTGAACAGGAACTGCCATGGTTGTTGAGGGTGGGGGAACAGTTGTTTGTCAATGTGACCTATGTGTTTTGCTGTGTCTACGTGACGATGCTCTTAATTTACATGATGATGAATCTCTATCTGACTAAATTTCATGAAGAGACAAAGTCGGAGGAGGGGTTCGGGCTATTGCAATGTTATATGCTTGCGGTATATCCCGCCTTCATTGTGTGGTTGCTCGATTTTTTATTGTCGCTCATGCCATTCCTTTTCTTTTTAAAAGTGGTCTATTTTTTATACTCCTTATATATAATATGGTGTGCTTTGCAAGTCCTTCTTCCAAGATGTAGCGATAATGTGGAGAGGGGAGTCTTGTCGGTCTCCATCGGAATCGGAATCTTTTTTGTGGCATGGACTGTTCGTAAGTTATTGTCTTTTTTAACTAAGATCACCATTACGGGAATGGCTTGTGGAGAAGGAGTTCCGGCAGGAGAATTGTTTTTAATTAGTTGAAACGAAAAAAAAGTGTATGGAAAAATTAAAAAATGACATATTGATTCGCAATAAACGTGCGTCTTTTGATTTTGAATTGATTGATACCTACCAAGCTGGAATTGTTTTGGTGGGAACTGAAATAAAGTCAATCCGTTTAGGCAAAGCCAGTTTGGTGGATACCTTCTGTTTTTTCAACAATGGGGAGTTGTGGGTGAAGAACATGAATATTTCAGAATATTTTTACGGAACATATAACAACCATTTGCCGAGGAGAGACCGGAAGTTGTTGCTCAATAAAAAAGAGTTGCAGAAACTTCGCCGTCAGACTAAGGAGACGGGGTTCACAATTGTTCCTACGAAGTTGTTCATCAATTCAAAAGGATTGGCGAAAATAGAGATTGCCGTGGCGAAAGGAAAGAAAGCTTACGATAAACGAGAGTCTTTGAAGGAAAAAGACGACAAGCGTATGATGGATAGAGCCATGAAACACTAAAAAATGACTTTGCCCTTATTTATTATTTAAATGGAAAAAAAAGAAAATTCGTCACAACTCCAGAATGCTGAAATCGAAATCTCGCTCAATCAGGTTGTGCCGAGGATTTTTGGCATGGAGTTCCCTATGCCGATAAACTGGACGATTAGGCGAGGGGAGCAGTGGTGTGTAATCGGTCCTAATGGGTCGGGGAAGACCATGTTGGCGGATTTGCTTGGCGGACAGTATGCTGTGAAAAGTGGTAAGGTTGATTATGCTTTTTGGACAGAATCCTATCGAAAGACCACGACGAAGACCTACCCCTCTGCGATGGTTCGTAAAGTCAGTTTTGAGTCTGCCTACCACTTGTCCGACTACAAGAACATGTATTTTCAGCAACGGTATAGTTCGACAGAAAACGAGGAGTCGCCGACCGTTCAGGAATTGCTCTCGAACATCCCCGAATCGGAGTATATTTCATGGCTTTGTGAAAAACTCCATCTGAAGACATTGTTTCATAAACATCTCATTATGTTATCCTCAGGAGAACTCCGTCGCCTGTTGATTGTTTTGGCGTTGGCAGACCGTCCGAAGTTTGTGGTCTTTGATAATCCGTTTATTGGGTTAGATGCTGAAATGCGTTGTCAGATGGACGATTTTTTTGTCGAACTCTCCACTTTCCAGCAAATGATTTTTTTAGTGCCTGCCATCAATGAAATACCGAAGGTGACGACAAAGGTGCTGAAAGCCGACCAACTTACATACGAGGAGGTTGGGTCGCCGTCCGAGTTCGTAAAAAAATACGAGCATTGGCTCAATCCGACCGAAAACCACGTTGTACCACAATTCCCATCTTCAGAAGAAAATGTCTCTCGCCCATATCAGTTTGTTTTGAGAATGCGCGACATCAATCTTTCATACCATAATAAAAAAGGAGAAGAACACCATCTTTTCGAGCATCTTAATTGGGAGATAAGGAGAGGAGAAAAATGGGCTTTGCTTGGTGGTAACGGAGCAGGTAAATCCACGTTGCTAAGTCTGCTCGCAGCAGACAATCCCAAAGCCTATTCGATGGACATCACCATTTTCGATAAAAAAAGAGGAACGGGAGAGAGTGTTTGGGACATCAAAAAGCCTATTGGGTATATCTCGTCTGAAATGCACCTCTACTTTCAAGAAAATCAAAGTTGTTTGAAAATTGTGGGTTCCGGACTATTCGACACGGTTGGTCTCTTCCGGGAGTGTACAGAACGGCAGGAAGCGCAAGCTCTGGCGTGGATGCAGTTGTTGGGCATTGCTCATTTAAAAGGCCGTCCCTATCTGAAAATATCAGGAGGAGAGCAACGGATGGTTTTGTTGGCGCGTACAATGGTGAAAAATCCCGATCTGCTCATTTTGGACGAACCCTTGCATGGCTTGGACATGAAACATAAGAAGATGTGTAGGGCTGTAATAGAGAAATATTGCAAACAAGAAGGGAAAACTTTGATTTATGTGACACATAGAAAAGAAGAAATTCCTTCCTGTGTAGGAGAGATTTTTGAGTTGAAAACAAGGCGTAAACAATGATTTGGAAAAAATATCTTTGAAAATAGATTGATTTTGTGCTTTTTTAACTCAAATTTGCGAAATTTTACATTATATTTGCAAAGCCCTTTAGATGGTTCGGAGGGAGGACTGAGAATTGAAATAAAAATTATAGTAGTAATAATAGAAATTATTAGACAAATGAAGAAAGTTTTCTTAGCAGTGTGTGCGGCATTAGCGTCGGTGGCGGTAATGGCTCAGACAGAGGACAAGCCTTGGAGCGTCGGCGTGTACGGCGGAAAAGTAGAGGCTGCGAATGATTGGGGAAACAAGTTTATGCACGTGACTGACGGTTTTTACGGAGCGGCTTCGTTTACCTTTTCTCGTTATTTGAATAACCATTTTGATGCAGAGTTGCACGCTTTGTGGGGTCGTTATGGAACACAAGGTGGCGATTTCTTTGCAACTGATGGTGAGTACAAGGCAGGTATGGGTTATGTTGATTTGACTGGAAAGTTCAAATTTATCCCTTCGGATCGTGAGACTTTGCTCAATCCGTTCGCTTTCATCAGTTTGGGTGCTCGTGCAATCTACGGGTTGGATGATGCAACCGATTTTATCACTCCATCTGAGGATGAAAAAGGAGTAAACTTTGTTATCGGTGCAGGTTTGGGTTGTGATATGCGTGTTTCTGACGTGTGGGGTATCCGTTACTTCTGCAAGTATGGTTATCCTATCGGCTCAACTGCTGATAAGAATGATACTCGTGAGTGTGGAAAGTTCAATGACCAACATTTGATCCACAACTTGGGAGTTTACTTCAATTTCGCATTTAATACAGATAAGGACAAGGACGGTGTGCCTAACAAGTTAGACCAATGTCCTGAAACTCCTGCTGGTGTTGCTGTAGATGATAAGGGTTGTCCGCTTGATAACGATGGCGATAAAGTTCCTGATTATCTTGATCAATGTGCAAACACTCCTGCTGGTGTAGAGGTTGACTCTGTTGGTTGCCCTATTGATACTGACAAGGATGGTGTTGCAGATTACTTGGATAAGTGTGCTGACACTCCAGCTAACGTTTCTGTAGATGCAGAAGGTTGCCCATTGGATTCAGACAAGGATGGTGTTGCAGACTACTTGGATAAATGTCCTGGTACTCCTGCTGGTGCTAAGGGATATGTTGACGCAGATGGTTGCCCAACTGATAAGGATGGTGACGGTGTGTTCGACTTCGAGGATGCTTGTGATGATGTAAAGGGTATCAAAGAGAACAAGGGATGTCCTGAAATCAAGGCTGAGGTTAAGAAACTTTTCGAAAAGGCTTTGAACGGAATCAACTTCCAAACTGGTACAGCTAAGATCATGAAGTCTTCTAACTCAATCTTGAATCAAGTTGCTGATGTTATGAAGGAGAACCCAACTTGGAGACTTGCTATCAATGGTCATACTGATAACGTTGGTGATCCAACTAAGAACCAAAAACTTTCAGAGGATCGTGCTGCATCTGTGATGAAATATTTGACAGATAAGGGTATCGAGCCAAATCGTATGACTTCTGCAGGTTTTGGTGATACTAAACCAGTTGCTGACAACAAAACTTCTAAGGGTCGTGCAAAGAACCGTCGCGTAGAGTTTGTTGTAGTTTTCGAAAAGATGGTTAAGGCTGGTTCTGAAGAAGAGAAAGTTTCTTCTTTGGAAGTAGAGTAAAAGAAAATCATATTTTCTAATATTTGGGAGGGTGTCTCATTTTGTTGAGGCACCCTCTTTTTTTTGATGGATTTGTAACTTATGATAAGTTTCTGTGATTTTCATCCGAATTGTTAAAAATGTAGAATAATGAGAAAATTTTAACGACTAAAATTGTAAAATGAAAAAAACTTGCTAACTTTACATAACTGCATTTTGTGTTGAATTTAAAATTAGTCAAGTTTATGGAAATGCTGAATTTTTTAAAGAATGATCCTTGGTTGAAACCTTATCAGGAAGCAATCGTAGGTCGTTACAAGTACTTTCTTAAAAGGGTGGCAGAGATTGAGAAGAACAATAATTCCCTTTCAGATTTTGCCACAGGTTATCTCTACTTTGGAATGCATAAAGTGGGTAGAAGGTGGGTCTTTCGTGAATGGGCTCCCAATGCCACTTCAATCTACTTGATTGGTACTTTCAATAATTGGCAAGAGTCGGAGGAGTATAAATTAAAAAAGGGTTCTAATGGTGTTTGGGAAATCGAGTTGCCCAATAATGCTGTCAAACATGAGGATTTATATAAATTAAAAGTCTACTGGGATGGCGGATGTGGAGAACGCATTCCTGCATGGGTGAGACGTGTGGTGCAGGATGACGAAAGCAAATTATTCTGCGCACAAGTCTGGGCTCCCGAAGAACCTTATAAGTTTAAAATCAAAAGACACAAGCCAGATACGACTCCTTTGTTGATTTATGAAGCCCATATCGGAATGAGTGGGGAGGAGGAGAAGGTCTCTACATATAGGGAGTTTAAAGAGAATGTATTGCCACGCATTAAAGAAAATGGTTATAATTGTGTTCAGCTGATGGCGATTCAAGAGCACCCATATTACGGGTCTTTTGGTTATCATGTCTCCAGTTTTTTTGCGCCCTCTTCTCGTTTTGGAACACCGGAGGAGTTGAAGGAGTTGATTGATACTGCACATGAGATGGGATTGTCTGTCATCATGGACTTGGTTCATTCTCATGCCGTGAAAAATGAAAATGAAGGTTTGGGTGCATTTGATGGCACACGTTATCAGTATTTCCATGATGGGGCAAGAGGGGAGCATCGCCATTGGGACTCTTACTGCTTTAATTATGGGAAAAATGAGGTGATTCATTTCCTGCTTTCCAACTGTAAGTATTGGTTGGAGGAGTTCAAATTTGACGGTTTCCGTTTTGATGGAGTCACTTCCATGATCTACTTGGATCATGGCATTGGAACTTCTTTCTCCAATTATTCAGACTACTATAGCCCCAATCAGGATGGTGATGCGATTTGTTATCTTACATTAGCGAATGCGTTGATTCATGAGGTTAATGCTAAGGCCATAACGATTGCGGAGGATGTGAGCGGAATGCCGGGATTGGCTGCTAAAATCAAAGATGGTGGTATGGGATTCGATTATCGTCTTGCGATGGGTATCCCAGATTTCTGGATTAAGACCATTAAGGAGTATCGGGATGAGGATTGGAAACCCGGACATATTTTATATACACTCACCAATCGTAGGGCAGAAGAGAAGGTGATTAGTTATGCGGAGAGCCACGATCAGGCATTGGTGGGAGATAAGACATTGATGTTCCGTTTGGCGGATGCCGATATGTATTGGCACATGTCCCGATTGTTTGAGTCTTCGTACATGGTGGATAGGGCGATTGCTCTGCATAAGATAATTCGCTTGATAACATTGACTACTATGAACGGAGGATACTTGAACTTCATGGGTAATGAGTTTGGTCATCCAGAGTGGATTGACTTCCCACGAGAAGGAAATGGTTGGAGTTACAAACATGCACGCCGTCAGTGGCATTTGGTGGACGATGCCGACTTGAAATATAAGTATTTGGGAGACTTTGACAGGGCGATGATAGAGTTGATCAAATCGGAAGGTAAATTTAATGAAAAGAATTTATATCAGTTGTGGGATAAGTCGGACGACCAAGTGTTGGCATACCAAAGAGGAAATTTGGTGTTCGTATATAATTTCCACCCATACAAGTCCTTTGAAGGCTATGGAATATTAGCAGAGGAGGGTTCTTACAAAATTGCTTTGAACACTGACGACAAGAAGTTTGGAGGCTTTGGTTTGGTAGATAATGAGCAAACCTATTTCACGATGCCAGACGCTAATAAGACTGCCGATGGAAAGGGTTGGTTGCAACTCTATTTACCATCCCGCATGGCTTTGGTGTTGCGAAAGGAGTGCGAGGATTAGTCTGTGGAACTTTAATTCAATAAAAAGAGGCTTGCGAGATTGATTCGCAAGCCTCTTTTTGATGTTACCAGATTTTAGCACAAAGCCTCAATCTCGCTCATTATCCTCTTTGCCAAATCTTCAGCCTCTTTTTCTGAATGGGCTTCAGAGTAGATTCGGATAATAGGTTCGGTGTTGGATTTGCGGAGGTGTACCCAAGAGTCTGCAAAGTCGATCTTCACTCCGTCGATGTCGTTTACTCGTTCGTTGGCATATTTTTCCTTCATTTGCAATAAAATGTTGTCGACATTGATTTCTGGTGTCAACTGGATTTTATTTTTTGATATGAAGTAGCTTGGGTATTTTTTCCTTAATTCTGAGACCTTTATCTTCTCTTCTGCCATAAGGGAGAGGAAGAGTGCGATGCCCACCAACGCATCACGTCCGTAATGGGATTCAGGATAGATGACACCTCCATTTCCTTCGCCTCCGATGACTGCATTGGTCTCCTTCATTTTTGTTACCACGTTTACCTCACCAACTGCAGCTGCGGCGTAATTCCCTCCGTGGGCTACTGTCACGTCGTTCAATGCTCGGGTGGAGCTAAGGTTGGAGACGGTGTTCCCCTTCGTATAGCGCAAAACGTAGTCTGCTACCGAGACGAGCGTATACTCCTCTCCGAACATGGAACCATCTTCGCAGATTACCGCTAAACGGTCAACGTCAGGGTCTACGACAAAACCGACATCTGCACCACCTTTTTTCAGAGTCTCTGAAATCTCTGTGAGGTTGGCTGGCAACGGTTCTGGATTGTGCGCAAATTGTCCGGTCGCCTCGCAATTCAATTGTACGATATTGTTCACGCCCAATGCCTGCAAAAGTTGGGGTAGTACCAAACCACCAACCGAATTTACACAATCTATCGCAACTGAGAAGTTTGCTTTTTTGATGGCTTCGACATTGACTAATTTTAGTTTCAATACCTCGTCGATGTGGATTTGGTTGTAGTCGTTTTTCCGGGTGACTTTTCCTAAATCGTCCACCTCTGCAAAGGTGTATTGGTCTGCTTCAGCGATGGCGAGCACCTCTTTGCCGTCTTTGTCGCTTAGGAACTCTCCTTTTTCGTTCAGTAGTTTGAGGGCGTTCCATTGCTTAGGGTTGTGGCTTGCGGTGATGATGATACCTCCGCAGGCGTTCTCCTTTTGGACTGCAATTTCGGTTGTTGGGGTAGAAGCCATTCCGATGTTCACTACGTCCATACCCAACCCCACTAATGTAGACTCCACGAGAGCATCAACCATCGGGCCGGAGATTCTGGCATCACGCCCCACCACAATTTTTTTGTTCTCTGTTTTGGCGTTTCTCATCAACCATGAGCCAAACGCTGCGGTGAATTTCACCACGTCCAAAGGAGTAAGGTTGTCGCCAACCTTTCCTCCGATTGTGCCTCTAATTCCAGAGATGGATTTTATAAGTGCCATATCTTCTGAATTTATGCTTTTTCGATGTTTACGTTTACTTTAAATTCTTCAAAATCCAATTCCGTAGCATTTGCCACACGCTCTTCGATGTTGATGTTTGCAGCAAGCACTTGAGATGCGATGTACTCCTTATGGTCGTTGATCGCATCGTTAATGTTCTCGTTGCTTTCAACAAAGATGTTGATTTTGTCGGTAATCTCAAAACCGCTTGATTTGCGGATGTTTTGGATTCTGTTGATCAATTCGCGGGCGATACCCTCTTTCTTGAGTTCGTCGGTTATCGTAACGTCCAATGCGACGGTGAGGCTTCCGTTATTGGCAACCAACCAGCCCGGGATGTCTTCTGAAAGTATCTCTACATCGCACTTTTCAACGACAATTGAATTTCCTTCCACCTCCAAGGTGTATTGTCCGGTTTTCTCCAATTGGGAAATCTCCTCTTGTGAAAGTGATTGCAACATTGCTGCAACACTCTTCATGTTCTTTCCGCATTTAGGGCCTAACTTTTTAAAGTCTGGTTTGATCTTCTTCACGAGGATTCCGGTGGAGTCGTCCATGAAGTTGATCTCCTTGACGTTCACCTCGCTCATGATTAAGTCTTTCACCGCCTCGATATTCTCTTTTTCTTTTTCTGAAAGAACGGGAACCATGATTTGTTGCAATGGTTGGCGAACTTTTATGTTTTCTTTCTTTCTTAAAGAGAGGGTCATGGAAGAGATGTCTTGCGCCAATTGCATTCTCTCCTCCAATATTTTGTCGACCAAACTTTCGTCGTAGGTAGGGAAGTCTGCCAAGTGGACTGATTCACTGGTGTCTTTTCCTGTGGCTCTGTTCAAATCAAGGAATATCTGGTCTGCGAAGAATGGAGCGATAGGTGCCATGAGTCGAGCAACTGTCTCCAAACAAGTGTAGAGTGTCTGGTAAGCCGCCAGTTTGCTGTCGCCATTACCACCCCAGAAACGTTTGCGGTTCAAGCGCACATACCAGTTGCTGAGGTTGTCTGTCACAAACTCTGAAATGGCACGTCCCGCACGAGTCGGCTCGTAATCATTGTAGCTTTCGTCGACCTCTTTTATCAACGAGTTGAGAAGAGAGATGATCCAGCGGTCGATTTCAGGACGGTTCTCTAACGGAATCTCTTTCTCGCTGAAGTCGAAACCATCTACGTTAGCGTATAGTGCAAAGAATGAGTAGGTGTTGTAGAGTGTTCCGAAGAATTTTCTCTTCACCTCTTCGATTCCTTCTGTGTCGAATTTCAGGTTGTCCCACGGACTTGCGTTGGTGATCATGTACCAGCGCAATGGGTCTGAACCATATTTTTCGATTGCGTCGAATGGGTCTACGGCGTTACCAAGACGTTTGGACATCTTGTTGCCGTTTTTGTCCAATACCAATCCGTTTGAGATAACCGCTTTGAACGACACGCAGTCGTTGATCATCGTGGAGATGGCGTGGAGTGTGAAGAACCAACCACGGGTCTGGTCTACACCCTCGGCGATGAAGTCAGCAGGATAGTATTCTCTGTTGTCGATCAACTCTTTGTTCTCAAATGGATAGTGCATTTGAGCGAATGGCATCGCACCCGAGTCGAACCATACATCGATCAAGTCGCTCTCTCTCTTCATCGGTTTTCCGCTCTCTGAAACGAGGATGACATTGTCAATATAAGGGCGGTGCAAATCAATGTTCTTCGGATCATAATTTTCTGCAGAGTAGTCGCCCACTTTGAAGTTCTTCCAAGGGTTCTCCTTCATGAAACCAGCTTTGACGGACTTTTCAATCTCCTCGAAAAGTTCTGCAATCGAACCGATACATTTTTCTTCTGTTCCCTCTTCATTTCTCCAGATAGGAAGAGGAGTTCCCCAGTATCTTGAACGAGAAAGATTCCAGTCGTTTAGGTTTTCCAACCACTTTCCGAATCGTCCCGTACCAGTTGCTTCTGGTTTCCACAAGATTGTTTTATTCAGTTCCATCATGCGTTCTCTTGCAGCGGTCGATTTGATGAACCAGCTGTCGAGAGGGTAGTATAACACAGGCTTGTCCGTTCTCCAGCAGTGAGGGTAGTTGTGGACATGCTTTTCGATTTTGAATGCCTTGTTGGATGCCTTCAAATCCATGCAGATGGCGATGTCGAGGCTCTCATCCTTATCGGTCAATGTAGGGTCGTAAGAATTTTTCACAAAACGACCTTCAAACGCTTTATAAGCCTCTACGTTAACATTCTCTTTAACATACTCCTCATCCAAATCTGAAAGGAGGTAGAACTTACCTGTCAGGTCGACTGTCGGACGGCGGTTGCCGTTTTTGTCGATCAACTGCAATGGAGGCACACCTGCCGCTTTCGCTACCTTCGCATCGTCCGCACCAAAAGTAGGAGCGATGTGGACGATACCCGTACCATCTTCAGTAGTGACGTAATCACCCGGAATGACGCGGAAGGCTTGCTCTGCGTTCTCTGGTTGAATCCAGTTTTGCAACTGCTCATATTTCATGCCGACGAGGTCTGTTCCTTTGTACTCTGCCACCACTTTGAAAGGAATCAGTTTGTCGCCTGCATTGTAGTCCTCCAAAGCCAAATCTGCCGCTTTCGGGTTGAAATGGGCATTGAGCAACTCCTTTGCCAATACATAAGTGGCAGGTTGTCCGCTATATGGGTTGTAAGATTGTACTGCCACATAGTCGATGTTCGGACCCACACAAAGAGCGGTGTTGGAAGAAAGCGTCCAAGGGGTGGTCGTCCATGCGAGGAAGTAAGGCGTTCCAAATTGAGTCATCTCAGGTTTTGGGTCGACCATTTTGAATTGTGCCACGACAGTAGTATCCTTCACGTCACGGTAGCAGCCCGGTTGGTTCAACTCATGCGAACTAAGTCCGGTACCAGCTGCAGGAGAATAAGGTTGGATAGTGTATCCTTTATAAAGGTATCCCTTCTTGTAAAGTTCCTTTAGGAGAAACCAGAGTGTTTCGATATATTTATTGTCGTATGTGATGTAAGGATTTTCGAGGTCTACCCAGTAACCCATCTTGTGGGTCAGGTCGGTCCACTCCTTGGTAAACTTCATCACGTCCTTGCGGCAGGCTGCATTATAGTCGGCCACCGAGATGGTCTTTCCGATGTCCTCCTTGGTGATACCGAGTGTCTTCTCCACTCCGAGTTCTACGGGAAGGCCATGGGTGTCCCAGCCGGCCTTGCGTCTTACCAAGAATCCCTTCATTGTCTTGTAACGGCAGAAGGTGTCCTTGATGGTACGGGCCATTACGTGGTGGATGCCGGGCATGCCGTTGGCTGAAGGCGGACCTTCATAAAAAACAAATGAGGGACATCCTTCTCGTTCTGTCACACTTTTGTGAAAAACGTCTTCATCGTCCCATTGCTGCAACACTTCCTTGTTCACTTGTGACAAGTTCAGTTGGCTACGATTTGCGAATCTCTTACTCATATTTGATATATCTTTTTTCAATTTTGATTCGCAAAATTACATATTTTTGTGCAATATACCTAATATAATATAGAGTTTTTTCATTTGACGAAAAAATCCCCCATAACTTATTAAATTTGAAGGGTGTCCGAAAATCGCCGCAGCGTTGCATTTTCGGACACCCCTCAAGGTGTATGTTCTAAAAATTATGTCGAGTTAGATTCCGCTCTTTTTCGAGTGTGCTTTTGTTGTCTATTCCAACTGCCCCTTAATGGTGTGAGCGCTGCTGCCGTCAAAGCAATTCGTACAA